>JBDUEC010000018.1:0-18747 GCA_040002655.1 Rhodoglobus sp.
CGCGACGGAAGAAGCTTCCCGGGATCTTGCCTGCGGCGTACGAGCGCTCCTCGACGTCCACCGTGAGGGGGAAGAAGTCGAAGCCGTCGCGCGGGTGCTTGCCGGCCGACGTGGCCGACAGGATCATGGTTTCTTCGTCGAGGTACGCGGCAACCGCGCCCTGGGCCTGCTGCGCGAGACGACCGGTTTCGAACCGGACGGTGCGCGTGCCGAACTTGCCGTTGTCGAGAACGGCCTCGGCGAACTTGATTTCTGGACCCTCCATTGGGGGGTTTCTCCTTTGTTTTACGTCGCTCCCCGATTGGGCGCGACTGCATCGTGTTTCTTCACACGGGAGCAGGAGCGGGCAGAAAGGCGGCGCGCAGTGGTGACTGGCGCTTTGGCGGGCGTCGTGGTGACGCTGCTCTGGCCAACAGTAGAAAGTCACTGGGCTCTCGCTGATCGAGCTTGTATTCGCTGATCGAGCTTGTCGAGATCCAGTAATTCACCACCGGTGACCAGCTTCATGCCGGCCTGCTCCGTTTTTATACTTTCGGATGCCCGTGGGCAACCTCATAGAGCCTACCAGCACCGCGGGATGCAGCCTAGGGACGCGCCCAGCCGCACCCGCAGAAGGCGACTAGCGGAAGTGTGGGAACGGGTCGGGCAGCGCTCCGCACCGAGTGTCGATCTCCTCCCACTCTCGATCGTTGTGCACGTACGGCTGCACGTCGTAGTACGGAATCCAGCCGAAGTAGAGGTTCTCCTCGTAACCCTCGACGAACGCCGACCGTGGTGGGGCACTCGACACCGGGTACCCCATCAGGCGAAGGCACGGCGAGAGGCGGGTCGTGTAGAAGTCGTACATGTACTCAAGTTGCGCGCGACTGAGGAAGCCCTGCTCTTCGGGGTGCACCGGATACTCCAGCGAACACACGTATTGGGCGTACGCGACATCGCCCGCGAGTTGGCCAGGGCCGGGCTCCGCACTGACCCCGGCACGGTCGAACGTTGCGTTGACTCCGGCGGCCACCAGGCATTTCGTCATCTGCTCCACATACTCGCCCTCGTGGATGTATTCGACGACCTTCACCTGCGGCCTCGCCAGGTCGACCTCTCCCGCGTAGCGATTGGTGAAGTTCTCCCATGCGCGTTCCTGCACCTGATCGGCCAGGGCCTGGGCCTCGGCGTCGGTCGGTCCGGGTGGGAGCGGGGGCGCCGCCGCTGCGCATCCGGCGAGCATGAGCGCCGCCGCGACGACCGCTACTGCCCTGGCCACTGCCACGGCTTAAGTGTGCTCCCGGTATTTGCCCAGGGGAAGTAGTGGGCGCCGCGCTATCAGTGGAAACGGCCGAACGGATCCTCGGGCAGCGTGCCGCACCGCAGGTCGATCTCGTCCCATTTGGCTGGATCCTGGATCATCGGCTGCACGGAATAGTACGGAATCCAACTGCGCGGCCCGGCGTAGTAACCGTCGACGAAGGCCGACTTCGTGGGTGCGGGCGGCACGGCGTAGCCGATCAGCCGCATGCATGGCGCGAGCCGGTTGGCGAAGAAATCGTACTCGTAGGCGAGTTGGGCGTCGCTGAAAAAGGGCTGCTGATCGAGAGGGTACGGGTACTCGACGGAGCAGGTGTACCAGGCGAGATTGGAGGAGTCCGCGGATGGGCCGATTCCGCTAACCGTAATGCCACCACCCTGGGCTCGCGCGTCGAGGCCCAGAGCCACCAGACAATCCACCTGAGCCTGCGTCCAGCGATCGCCCTCCACGTACTCGACGACGGGGATGTCCGGCCGAGGAAGCCCGGGGAACATCGAGTTCCAGACCTGCTCGTTCTGGTTGTCCACCATCGTGACAATCTCGGCATCCGTCGGCCCGGGCGGAACGGGTGGCGGCTCCATGGCGCACCCGGCCAGGAGCAGCGCGGCTGCGAACGTCACCGCCAGTCCCCCAACGCGCTTCACCGTTCCAGTGTCTCGCACAACACGAGAATTCCTAGTGGAAGTAGCCGAAAGTCTGTGGAGGCAACGGCGGGCAGCGGAAATCGACGGTTCGCCATTCGCCGGGCTCGATCTGCGGAGTCACGTCGTAGTACGGCAGCCAGGCGGGTTTGAGATAGTACGTCGAGATGAAGTTTCCGCGAGTCGGCGGAGTACCGACGACATGCCCGAGCAACCCGAGGCAGGGCGAGAGCGACTCGGTGAAGTAGTCGTACATTTAGCCGAGCTGCGCAGTGCTCAGGTAGCCCGCGCCGTCTGAGCGGATCGGGTACTGCTCCGTGCACAGGTAGTAGGTGGGTCCGAGCACGCCATCGGTACCGGTGACAGGCACGAAGCGGATGCCCTCCGAGGTCTCGATCGCCCGTTCGAAGCCGTAGCGCTCCATGCAGTCGAGCACGGTTCGCCCCGCGCCCTGGATTCCGGGCCAGCCCGCCGCCGACTGGAGGCCGATGATCTGCGAGACCTCGGCATCCGTGGGGCCGGGCGGCAGCGCCCGTTCGGTTGCGCAGCCCACGACCAGTACAGCGGATGCGGCGCACACGAGCGCGCCGAACGCCACCGCGCGCCTGCTCATGCCTCTAGTGTCGCACCGCTGGTCGCGAGCGCAGCGGGATTCATCCGGCTAGAAGCAGATGATGAAGAGGATGCAGGTGTCGTCGGTCGGCGGATCAACCGGCGGGTCCGACGGGTCGTCGCTCGGCGGATCGGAGGGGCCGTCGCTCGGGTCGTCGGTTGGCGGATCGCTCGGCTCCGGCGTGGGTGTGCCACTCGGCGTGGGGGCCGGTGTCGGACTCGGTGTCGACGAAGGCGAGGGGGTCGGCGTCGGGCTCTCGCTGGGTGTCGTACTCGGGCTCGACGGAGACGAGGGCGCGGGTGCGTCATCGTTGGCCTGCGAGCGAGGCGGCGAGTAGACCCGCTTCTCGGGTTCGGTGCCGTCCGAGGTGGGCGGCACCGGATCCTCGGGAATCGAATAGGTCGGCAGTTGCACCGGCTTGACGCCGTAGCCCTGCTCGGTCTGCGTGGGCTCGGCATTCGCGATCGGTGTCTGGTCGTTCGCGGGCGGCACGGTCACGGCGAATGCGATCGCGGTGAGACACAGGCCGAGTGCGGCCAGGGCGATGGCGCCACGACGGCGCCGCCGACTGCGAGCGGCAACGAGGTCCGCGGAATCCGGCGCCGGAATGTCACCCTCGGCTGGCGGCACTACGGCGAGAGCCGCAGCGTCGATCATGGGCTCGGGTTCGGCGACGGGCTCCGGTTCAGCGAGTAGCTCGGGCTCGGTGACGGGCTCGGGTTCAACCTCGGGCTCTGCGATAGATTCGGGCTCGGGCTCGGGCTCAACGACTAGCTCAGGTTCGGCGACCGGATCCGGTTCGGTGCTCGACTCGGATTCTGCCTCGATTTCGGGCACCACGACGTCGCCGTCGGTCTCGGGCTCGTGACCGCTCAGCTGCGCCAGGAACCAGTCAGCGCTGTAGCGCTCCGGGGCAGGCACGTGATTCGGGTTTTCGTGATCGGGTATCACTTCTTGCAGAGTACTCCCAAAGGGGGACTTTCGGGGTACAGGTCTGCCCCCGAATCGAGGCAATCTCATTCCTCTTTCAGGGTTCGGAGTCGCGCACGAATCAGACGGGTCTGGGTGCGCCTCAGGGGTGGAACGATCCGAAAAGGTCCTTCGGAGGTGGTGGGCAACGTAGGTCGATGAGCGCCCACGGAGCCGAGCCCCCGATGCGACCGACGAAGTCGTAGGGGGTCCACAGCGCGCCAACCAACGACGGGGTCGCGAACTGCTCGCGCAGCGACGGTTCTGGAATCGAGTAGCCCAGGAGCCGCAGGCAGGGTGCCGTTCGGTTCTCGAAGTAGTCGCGCAGATAACCGATCTGCGCCTCGCTCAGGTAGCCCTGCGTGCGCGGGTCGATCGGAAACTCCGCCGCACACACGTACAGGGCGAGGTCGGTCTGCAGGTCGGCTCCCGAAGCGGCCGAGTAGTACAGCTGCTCGTTCTTGTCCACGGCGTTGGTGACCCCCTGGAAGCGCAGGCAGCGCGCGTAGGCGTCGGCCCAGGTACCCGACGCCACGAATGCGATCTGCTCCACGACCGGTCGATCGACCCCCGGATATTGGGAGGAGAACGACGTCCACATGCGCTCGTTCGTGGCCTGCACCAGCGAGTCCACCTCGGAGTCGGTGAGGGCGGCCGGGTAGCTGGGCGAGGAACAGGCAGAGAGCAGCAGAGCGGATGCCACGAACACCACGCTCGCGATAGCCCCACCAGTGCGGCCCACGCTCCCAGTGTCCCACTATCGCCCCACGCTGGACACCCACAGCCCCGGGGGCTTTGATGGGAGTAACACTCATCGTTCATAGGAGAACACCGTGGCTTCAGTTGCCCGCATCACGACTATCACGTCCCGTTCGGAGAAGAGCTTCGAAGACGCCATCACCGGTGGGGTCGCACGCGCGAGCCAGACCCTTCGCAACGTGAGTGGCGCCTGGGTCAAGGAGCAGAAGGCCGAGATCACCGACGGCAAGATAACCTCGTGGCAGGTGACGCTCGAGGTCACTTTCGTTCTCGACGGCGAATAGGGCACGGGGAATCTCGCGTGCGCGTTGGTGTCATCCACGAACGGCGCGCGGGTGAGCGGCGCGTCGCCGCAACCCCGGAGACCGTGCAGCAGCTCAGCGGTCTCGGCCTGACGGTCGATGTCGAGGCCGGCGCCGGTGTGGAGTCCGGCTATCCGGATGCCGCCTACAGCGAGGCCGGCGCCCGCGTCACGAAGACGCTCACCCTCGGCACCCTCGACGTGCTGTTGCACGTGCGACCGCTGGAGCTTGCGGTCGTGAAGTCGCTGCGCACAGGAGCCGTGACGATCGGTTTCGCCTCCCCCGCATCCGAACTGCCCACTGTTTCGGCACTTGCCGGCGGTGGGATTACCGCGTTCGCTCTCGAACTGGTGCCGCGCATCTCGCGTGCGCAATCGATGGACGCCCTCAGTTCGCAGGCGCTCGTCGCCGGTTACCGCGCCGTGCTCGAGGCCGCGGTGCGCTCCCCCCGGTTCTTCCCGCTCTACATGACGGCGGCAGGCACCATCCCGCCGGCGAAGGTACTCGTGCTCGGGGCCGGCGTCGCCGGACTCCAGGCGATCGGCACGGCCAAGCGCCTCGGGGCGCGCGTGTCGGCGAACGACATTCGCGCGGCATCCGCCGACGAGGTGACGTCGATGGGCGGAACGTTCATCAACCTCGAACTGGCGGCGCCCGCCGAGGGCGCAGGCGGCTACGCCAGGGAGCTCGCGAAGGATGGCGCCGAGCGGCAGCGCGACCTGCTCGCGCCACACGTCGCGGCGGCAGATGTACTGATCACCACGGCGGCCATTCCTGGCCGCGCCGCGCCACTGCTGGTCACTACCAAGATGGTGGCTGGGATGCGGGCGGGGTCCGTGGTGATCGACCTCGCGGCGGAATCGGGCGGCAACGTGGAGGGCGTCGTGGCCGGGCAGGACGTGGCGGTCACGGTGACGGGCGGAACCGTCACCCTGGTGGGGCTCGCGGATGCGGCATCCGCTGTTCCGTTCGACGCGTCGCGGTTGTTCGCGAAGAACGTCGCCAACCTGCTCGCCCTGATGACCGTGGACGGCACGGTGAGCCCGGACTTCGAGGACGAAGTCGTGGCAGGCGCCTGTCTCACGCACGACGGCGAGGTGCGGCACCAGCCGACCGCCGAAGCACTGGCCACGCCGGTGAAGGGGAAGAACTGATGGATGCCGTCACACTGCTCACAGTCGTCGTGCTGGCGGTATTCGTGGGATTCGAGGTGGTCTCCAAGGTCACCAGCAAGCTGCACACCCCACTCATGTCGGGGGCCAACGCGATCCACGGGATCATCCTGGTCGGCGCGATCATCGTGGCCGGCCGCGCAGCCAACCCGTTCCTGTTCGTGATCGCCCTCATCGCCGTCGTGCTCGCAACCGCCAACCTGGTCGGCGGCTTCGTCGTGACTGACCGGATGCTGGAGATGTTCAGCGGACGCAAGAGAACGAAGCCGGCTGCACCGACCACTGGAGAGGACGCCAAGTGAGCATCCTCGCCCCGGAGTGGACAGCGCTGCTCTACCTGGCTTCGGCCGTGTGCTTCATCCTTGCGCTCAAGGGACTCGCGTCGCCGAAGAGCGCACGCCGCGGCAACCTGATCGGCGCGGGCGGCGCGCTGCTCGCGGTCGTGACCGTGTTCCTCTCCTCACGGCTCGAGAACATCCCCTGGATCCTCGGAGCCATCGTGGTTGGCGCAGCAATTGCCGTGCCGATCGCCCGTCGGGTGCAGATGACCCAGATGCCCCAACTGGTGGCGCTCTTCAACGGTGTCGGCGGTGGCGCTGCGGCCCTCGTAGCGGTGCTCGAGCTCGGCGAAAACGGTAACCCGTGGGTGCGGCTGGCGATCGTGTTCGCCATGCTCGTCGGTGCCGTCTCCTTTGCGGGTTCCGCCGTGACGGTCGGCAAACTGCAGGAACTCATCAGCACCCGCCCGCTCATTTTCGCCGGCATGCGCTGGGTGATGGTCCTCACCGTGCTCGCGGCGATTGCTGCAGGCGTTCTCGTCGTGCACACCGGTGCCGCGGGCTGGGCGATCGCCCTGCTCGTGATCGGGCTCGGGCTCGGGTTGCTTCTCGTGCTCCCAGTGGGCGGTGCAGACGTGCCGATCGTCATCTCGCTGCTCAATGCGTTCACCGGGCTCGCCGTGGCGGCGTCGGGTGTCGTGATTGGAAACGTGCTGCTGGTGGTCGCTGGCACTCTCGTTGGCGCGAGCGGCACCATCCTCACCCGATCGATGGCGACAGCGATGGGGCGCGGGGTCACCGGCATCCTGTTCGGGGCTTTCCGCGGTGGTTCGACAGCGGGCTCGACTGAGGCCAGCGACCGCCCGGTGCGCTCAGACACCCCAGAGGATGTCGCGGTGCTGCTCGGCTACGCCCAGCGGGTCGTGATCGTGCCCGGCTACGGGCTCGCCGTCGCCCAGGGCCAGCACCTGATCGCGGAGCTGGCCACCACGCTCAAGGAACGCGGCGTGGACGTCGTGTTCGGCATCCACCCGGTCGCGGGCCGCATGCCCGGGCACATGAACGTGCTGCTCGCGGAGGCCAACGTGCCCTACGAGTCCCTCAAGGAACTGGACGAGGTCAACCCCGAGTTCAAGAACACCGACGTGGTGCTGGTGGTGGGGGCGAACGACGTGGTGAACCCCGCCGCGAAGACCACACCGGGCTCCCCGATCTACGGGATGCCGATTCTCGAGGTGGGCGACGCGAACCAGGTGGTGTTCCTCAAGCGCTCGATGCGACCCGGATTCGCCGGGATCGAGAACGAGCTGCTCTACGACCCCAAGACCACGCTGCTATTCGGCGACGCCAAGGACTCGCTCGGCAAGGTGCTGGCCGCCCTCAAGGCGCTGTAACCCGCCGGTCGAGGCGGCGAAGCCGGTCTCGAGACCACCGCCGGCTTACTGCGCCCCGAACCCGCCCACGGGCGAGAACCCCTGTGGCAGCGCGAACGGATCCACGACGCGGCTCGATCGCTCCGAGCCGGCCATGGCCGCGGCGAGGTCTGCCCCGGCCCGCTCGATACGGTCGGCGAGCCCGGTCTCGGAGCTGCCCCAGTCGGCCGAGGCTGCGTAGACGCCGGTCGTCAGCGGGTTCGCGTGCAGGTACGTGAACAGCGGGCGCATCGCGTAGTCGATCGCCAGCGAGTGCCGCTCGGTTCCGCCGGTCGCGCCCAGCAGCACAGGCAGGTCGGCGAGCGCCGTCGGGTCGATCACGTCGATGAAGCTCTTGAACAGTCCGCTGTAGCTCGTCGTGAAGATCGGGGTGACGGCGATCAGGCCGTCCGCCCCGGTGACGGCCGCCAGCGCGGTCTCGAGCTTCGGGCTCGGGTATCCGGTGAGCAGGTTGTTGGTGACATCCTGCGCCAGGTCGCGCAACTCGAGCACGGTCACCTCTGCGTCGACACCCTGCAGGCGCAGGCGATCCACCGTGGCATCCGCGAGCCGGTCCGCCAGCAGTCGCGTCGACGACGGCTGGCTGAGCCCGGCGGCAACGACCGCGAGCTTGAGTGCGGTCATCACTTCACCTCCGCGCTCTCGAGCGGAGCCTGAGCGAGGGCCGCGTCACGGCGCGCGACGAGCGACGCGTGGGTCGGGGCATCCGGAACAGTGGCCGGGCGGTTGACGGCGAACTCCTTGCGAAGCACCGGCACGACCTCCTCGCCGAGAATGTCGAGCTGCTCGAGCACGGTCTTCAACGGCAAGCCGGCGTGGTCCATCAGAAACAGCTGGCGCTGGTAGTCACCGAAGTGCTCGCGCATGCCTGCGTAGCGGTCGATGACCTCTTGCGGGCTACCCACGGTGAGCGGCGTCTGCTCGGTGAAGTCCTCCATCGAGGGGCCGTGACCGTAGACCGGCGCGTTGTCGAAGTACGGGCGGAACTCGGCCTTGGCATCCTGCGAGTTGGTGCGCATGAAGGCCTGGCCGCCCAGCCCGACGATCGCCTGGTCGGCGGTGCCGTGCCCGTAGTGCTCGAAGCGCTGGCGGTAGAAGGCGATGAGCTTCATGTAGTGCTCCTTCGGCCAGAAGATGTTGTTCGCGAAGAATCCGTCGCCGTAGTAGGCGGCCTGCTCAGCGATCTCAGGAGAGCGGATGCTGCCGTGCCACACGAAGGGAGGCACCCCGTCGAGCGGGCGCGGGGTCGACTGGAACCCCTGCAGAGGCGTGCGGTACTTGCCCTCCCAATCGACGTACTCCTCGGTCCAGAGGCGGTGCAGCAGGGCGTAGTTCTCGATCGCGAGCGGGATGCCGTCGCGAATGTCCTTGCCGAACCAGGGGTACACCGGGCCGGTGTTGCCGCGGCCCATCATCAGGTCGACCCGGCCGTCGGCCAGGTGCTGCAGCATCGCGTAGTCCTCGGCGATCTTCACCGGGTCGTTCGTGGTGATCAGGGTCGTGCTCGTCGAGAGGATGAGGTCCGTCGTCTGCGCGGCGATGTAGCCGAGCATCGTGGTCGGGCTCGAGGAGACGAAGGGCGGATTGTGGTGCTCCCCCAGTGCGAAGACGTCGAGTCCGACTTCCTCCGCCTTCTTCGCGATCGTCACGAGCGCCTTGATGCGCTCCCCCTCGGTGGGGGTTGTGTCGTCCGTCGGGTCGGTAGTGACATCGCTGACGGTGAAGATTCCGAACTGCATGGCTCTCGCGCTTCCTGTCGTATATCTATGCGTTTGCATCGATCAGGATACCAAACCGAGAGGACCGCGCCGGTATTCCCACGCGCCAGCCGATGCGGTCAGGACTGCCTGCCCAGGATGCCCCGCAGCGCGAAGAAGACCAGCACGGCGACCGCCAGGACGATGATGAGCTTGACCACGAAGTAGATGAACGAGAAGAGGAAACTCACCAGGAACCACGCGATGACGACCGCGAGGATGACGCCGATGATCGTTCCAAGGCCAACCCTGTTCATGCTGCGAGCCTATGGCCAGAACGGTCAACGCTCGCGTCGACTTCCGCTTGCATGGGTCTGATACTGTCCGATCAGCCCACGGCGCTCTCGAGAGGATACTGATGGCCGACGCTCTCCCACCGCCGTTCCTGCCGCCGCCCGCCAAGAAGTCGTTCCTGTTCCTGTGGATCGGGCTCGGGATGGTTCTCGTGCTCGGTGCGGGGATTGTCGGGCTGTTCTTCCTGATCCCTGTACTCATTGGCTCCGCCGGCTCGACCCCCGATGCCGGTCCCGTCACGCCGGACGCACCCGTCGTCGTAGCGGACCAGCCGTGCACGGGAAAGTGCTTCACTATTGCGGAAGCCAGAACCCTCACGCCCACAACGGAAGCACTCGACGTGGTCGGGCTCACCGAGAACGTCAAGGCCGAGGCCGAGGACACGACGGCCGGCCGGGCCGTTGACGACACACTTGCCACCTGGCAAGGGGGCAAAGGCTCGCCCGAAGGGTGCGCCATGATGATCTCGTACTCGCCCGTCGGCCCGGGAAGCCCGACCAACACCGCTCCGGCGCTGGCCGAGCCGGTGATCGATCTGGGTGTGTTCGGCACCGATGCGCAGAGCATCTCTCAGACGGTTCGGGTATTTCACACCGAGGCACTCGCGGCTGGGTTCCCCGGAATCATCTACAGCGAAATCCGCGACTGCGGCCACTATTCGGTCGATTTCGGCGGCTCGGAGGTGTACCGCGCGCAGGTCGTGCAACGCGAACTCGTCGGTGCCCCGGATGTCGTCGGTTACGTCGGCTGGGACGAGCCGAGCAGCGAAGGCACCTTCACCTCCGTCGACCTCCAGTACGGCAACCTCGTGGTTCGCACCACGCTCAATCGCGGGCTCGTCACCGAGATCTCGAACGAGATGTTCGACGAGTACCTTCGCGAAACCGCCCAGGCGATGGTCGCACTCGACCACTGACCGCACCTACCGGGTGAGTCCCATCAACAGGTCCACGCGCAGGCCTCCGCGCGTCTTCACGATCTGGGCGGGGATGCGGGAGTTGCGTCCCGTCTTCTCCAGCCGCGATACCGCTTCGAGGGCGACCGCCTCCAGGCCGCGTGGAACGTAGCCGACGATGCTGGTCATCCGACTATCCACGAAGAAGCGCACGGCGACGGGTGCGTCGGTGCGCTCCTCCTCGATCGTGCGCTTGGCGATGAAGGCCTCCACGGTGCTCAGCGCCACTCGGCGAAGTTCCTCCTGGCATGGGTCGCTTCCCGCGAGTCGCATGGTGACTCGCTTGTTCGCCGGCACGAGGTCGTACTTGTACTGCTTGTACGATCCGCTGCCGGCGTCCGACTTGGGAAAGCTCTCGGGGGAAGTCACGACTGCCAGCCTACGAGCATCTAGCCCTCAGCCAGCACGATGATCTTGTCGCCCTTCGCGAACGAGCGGGATACCGTCTTCTCCGGGTTCACCGTGACGCCGTAGGCATCCGCGCTGCTGCGGGCCTGGGCGGCGATGCGGAAGCCGATCGCCGTCTCACCGCGCAGCCGGGCGGCCTCGAGAACGGTGTAGAAGTTCACGCTCGAACCCGGCGTGATGTAAAGGTCGGCGGCGCGCAGGTAGATCTCGCTGCCTTCGCTCGAGAACAGGGTGTCGAACACCTCGGTGAGCTGCTGGTTCTCCGAGATCTGGGAGAGCATCAGGCTGATCAGCTTGTCGCTCACGATGAAGTCGTCGGCCTGGGTGACCTCGGCGAGTTCCCGGTTGCGGTCGTCAAGCATCTCGCTCACCACATTCAGGTCGACGTCGGCCAGTTCGCCCATCTCGCGCAGGTGGAGCAGCGTGACGAGGGTCTTGGCGTCCGCCTGCTGGGGGTCGAGCCCCTCGCGGTAGGCGAGCACGATGATGTGGTTGAAGTCGGTGACCCTGAGGCTTTCGAGCACGGCACGGCTCGTGGTGTCGCCGCGGTGGAACTCGACCTGCTGGTTCGTGAACTTCTCGAAGTCGGGCTTGTCGATATCCGCAACAACTGTGACGGCCGACCCCGGCGCCACGTAGTCGTCGAGTTCGCCGAGCATGGTTGCCAGCGATCCGTTGTAGCCGAGCACGAGCGTGCGCTCCGCGGTCGCCGACTTGCCCTTGGTCGAGCTGATCACCGTGGTGTCCGGCACGCCCACGGAGCCGCTGAGCGAGATCGCGCTGTCGTCCTCCGCGATCAGGATGAGTTGGTCGCCTGCCTCGTACGCCACGTCTGGCGCGGGGTTGATCAGCACCTTCCCGCCCTTGACCAGGCCCATCACCGTCGACGTTGAGAACGCGAACTGCGTCTCGCCGTAGGTCTTGCCAACCAGGGTGGGTTGTTCGGAGAAGTAGATCTCATCGCCATCGAAGTCGAGCAGCTCGGTGTAGACGACGCTCAGGCCGCTCTGGCGGCAGGTCTGCACGGTGATGCG
Source organism: Rhodoglobus sp. (assembly GCA_040002655.1). Taxonomy (GTDB): domain Bacteria; phylum Actinomycetota; class Actinomycetes; order Actinomycetales; family Microbacteriaceae; genus Rhodoglobus. Next base: position 11,916 of record JBDUEC010000018.1, read on the forward strand.
GCTGATCAGGTCGCTCGCCAGCACCCAGTGGGCTTCATCGCGACCGACCAGGCGCGCGGCCTCCAGGTTGCGGGGCTCCTGGATCTCGCCGACGATGTGGTACTTGTCTGCCTTGCGGCGAGGGTTGTTGGTGAGCGCCAGGGCGGTCTTGATCACGATCGAGTCGGGGTCGGAGGCGTCCGTCGGCGCGAGGATGATCACCGAGCGGGCGGAGTGTGGGTTCACCAGCTCGAGGTCGGTGAGGTCCATGGGGTCGCCCGAACGAACGATGACCTTCGTGTGGCCGCGCTTGGTGACCTTCGTGCGCAGCTCATCCTCCATCTCCACCTTGTCGCCGTCGGCGAGAATCACGATGCTCGCCTTGCGCAACGACTCGTTGGCCGTGCAGATCTCGTTGACGATCGGGAAGATCTTGGGACTCCAGCCGAGGATGAGCGTGTGGCTCTCCTCGAGCACGCGGGAGCGGCCCTTGCGCAATTCCTCCACGCGGGAGTCGAATGCAGCGGAGATCACCGAGATCAGGCTGGCGACGAGGATGACACCGCCGATGGTGACGACGAGCATCGCAATGCGGAACCCGGTGCCCACGTCGCCGCCCATGGTGCCCGAGTCGAGGGTGCGCATGAGGCTCCCCCACAGTGTCTCCGGGTAGTCGAGGGTCTCGCCGTCGGGGAACAGGTGGAAGATCACCACGACGAGTGAGACGATCGCGATGAACACCAGGCTCGCGAGCGCGAGGAGACCGACCAGCGCGATGATGCCGCGCGACATCACGCCGTCGAACCAGTAGCGGAACTTATCGCCGAAACTTGCCTTCTTCACTGCATCCTCCATCGCACGGTGTGTCACAGCATATTGCTCGGGAGGGCGGCGGAACGCGGGCAATTGAGCGGATATCCACCCCACTTCAGGGCCTGCCCGAGTCCTAGAGTGTTGCCATGAATGAACCGGTGGTCGAGGCGGAGCGCAGCGACGGTCTCGAGACCACGACGCGCGGAGCCACTTCATGAATGCGCAGCGCATCGACATCGATCTGCGGCATCCGTTCGGCGCGTTCGCGCCCACGTCGTTCTGGGCGGCCGTCTTCAGCCCGAGCTTGGGCGTGGTCGGCGCGGTGACCGCACTCCTCGCCTCAAGCCTCTGGAACGTGAGCGAAGACACCTCGAACTTCATCTGGGGTTCGATTGTGGCCGGTGGTTTTGCGATCTCCGCCCTGTACGCCTTCTACCGGCGCCGACGCGCTGTGTCGCCGCAGGCGCTCGGGCTCAAGATGGCCACGGCGCGGGTGGCCCAGGCACACGGGATGGTCTACGAGTCGATGACGGCCGTTCCGCCCCTGTTGCACTCGGCGTTCGGCCCACTCAACGGCGGGCTGATCCTTGACAGCGTGCGGTCCACGACAGGCGATGAGGTGCGGTTCGGCACCTTCCAGCGCACGAGCGCCAAAGACCAGGAGGGGTGGGTGCAGGACTGGGGGTTCCTGGCGCTACGTCTCTCGCGGAGCCTGCCCAACATCCAGTTGCGATCGCGGCAGACGTTCGCGAATGACCCGGCCGGCGATCCGACCGGTGAGCAGCACCTGTCGCTCGAGGGCGACTTCGACTCGCACTTCACGCTGTACTGCCCCAAGGGCTACGAGACCGACGCGCTCGCGATCTTCACCCCGGATCTCATGGCGCTGCTCATCGACGAGGCGGGCGACCTGAGTGTGCAGATTCTCGATAACGCAATCGTGTTCTACTCGCCCCGGCCGTTCGACTTCGCGGACCCCGCGGTCGTCGACCGCCTGTTCCGCATTGTGGACCTGGTCGGAGCGAAGGCGCAGCACCAGACCCGCAACTACACCGACAAGCGCTCGACGGATGCCACGGCCATCGCTCCGGAGGGCCGCCGGCTCGAGCGCCGCATCCCGAAGGCCCCGACGCTCGTGCTCTGGTACACCGTGCACCTGCTGATCGGCATCGGAATCGGTCTCGCTGTGCTGGCGATCGTGCTCGGGCCAGATCCAACGCAGTGGGCAGGTCGGTAGCTAACCCGCGAACACCGACGGCTGTCGATCGCGCCAGGGCATCGCCTGCTCCAATTGAGCGGCCACCTGCAGCAGCAGCTCTTCCCGACCGGATGCCGCGACGAGCTGCACCCCGATCGGCAGGCCGTCACGGCTCTCCCCCAGCGGCAGGCTGATCGCGGGATGCCCGGACACGTTGAACGCCGCCGTGAACGGCCCGATCTCGAAGATGCGGCGCAGCCAACCACGCACGTCGTAGCCCGGGTCGTTGTAGTCGAGCACGCCGTGCAGCGGCGGCAGCACCGCGAGGGTCGGGGTCACGAGCAGGTCGAAGTCTGCGAAAAAGTCGTCGACGGTGGCCGTGATGCGCTCCTGCGCGGCGACACCGCCGGTCGGCTCCGCGGCCTCGGCCACGATGCGCCGCGAAACCGCCTCCAGCAGCGAGAGGTCCACGGGCGAGGCGAGCAGCTGGCGACCGCCCGCGCGGATTCCGAGCATTTCGCCCTCGACGATGTCCTCCGCCTCGATCGCCGGGCTCGACTCGGTGACGGTGTGCCCGATCCACTCGAGGGTCTGCGCAACGGCGATGGTGGCCGCTGCCACCTGTGGGTCCACCGGGGTGCCGGACCAGGCATCCGTCGTCACCGCGATCCGCAGTCGGCCGGGGTCACGGCTCGCGTCGTATCGGCCACCGGTCACCGCGGCGAGCAGGCCGGCGGCGTCGCGCACGGTGCGGGCGAGGGCGAACTCCGAGACCATCGGAGACTCGCCGAGGCCGGAGGGGGTGACGCCGCGTCCGGGTTTGAGGCCGACGAGCCCGCAGGCGGATGCCGGAACCCGGATCGAGCCCGCCGCGTCGTTCGCGTGTGCAACCGGCACCGCGCCCGCCGCAACCAGCGCGGCCGCGCCACCGCTGGATCCACCGGGTCCGCGGTCGAGCGCCCAGGGATTCCTGGTCACGCCGTAGCGCAGCGCTTCGGTGGCGAAGTTGCAGCCGAGCTCAGGCGCAGTCGTCTGCCCCAGCGTGACGAGACCGGCCGCGCGGAACCTGGTCATGAGCGGATGGTCATTGCGGGCAACAGCACCGCGGATTCCCCGGCTGCCGAACGCGTACGGCACGCCGCGCGCGAACGGTCCGCTGTCTTTCACCAGGAACGGCACGCCGCCAAACACCCCGCCCGGCTCCGCGGTCAGCGACTGCTCGAACAGCGCACCGGTGAGAGCGTTCAGGTCGGTGTTCACGCGGGTGATCGCTTCGCGCGCGACCGCCTCCACTTCTACCGCCGTCACCTGGCCGTCTCGGATGAGCGCGGCCAGGCCGGTCGCATCGAGCGCCGCGTACTCGTGAAGCTGCATATGTGTGCGGTCAGCCCAACCCGCCGAACACGAACGTGAGCACGATCGCGGCGAGCGCCAGCAGCAGGGCGATGACTGCCAACACGCGCGGCGATCGCCGAGCGAGGCCGACGATCGCGAAGATGAGGGCGATGACGCCGCCGAGCAGCGCGAGCATGAAGAAGATGCCCTGCAGGTAGTTCACGAGCGAGACGAAGCTGTTGTAACTGTCGCCCTGGAGCGCACGAGCAATCGCGAAGGCGATCCAGAAGATGACCGGTCCAGCCGCGAAGATGATCGCCAGCACGGGCCACACTTCGCTGCCACTCTTGCGCGGCGTCACTGAGGTCGACATGGCACGAGCCTAGCCACCCGGTGGTCGAGGCGGCGATGGGCCCCCGCTGAGCAGTCAGCCGTGTTGCGAAGCAACGTGGATGCGGCTCAGTAGGCACGGTCTCGAGACCACACGTTTCGCGCGGCCGCTACTTGCGCATCCGCCACCGGTTGTACAGGACGAGGCCGCCCACACCGATGATCACCGCGACCGCGGCAGCGAGCAGGAGCTTCAGGATGAGCGGCCCTGGACCGAGCGCCTCCACCAGGCCCCACGCGATCAGGAACGCCACCACGCCAACCGCCGCAGCGATCAGCCTGACCTTGGTTTCGCGCTTCATGCCCCCACGCTAGCCGGTCTGTTCCCAGGGTTAGAGTCGAACCAATGGATGCCGCAGCACTCGATGCCCTCGCCCGCGACCGCGTGATCGACATCACCACCATCGGCCGCACGTCGGGCAAGCCCAGCCGTATCGAGATCTGGTTCCATCGCGTCGGCGATCGCTACTTCATCACCGGTCTGCCCGGCCGGCGCGACTGGTACGCCAACCTCGAGGCGAACCCGGCATTCACCTTCCACCTGAAGCACTCGACGACGGCCGACCTGCTGGCCCACGCGCGACCGATCACCGACCCGGACGAGCGCCGCGCGATCCTGACCCCGGTTGTCGGCACGCGGTACAACCTCGAAGAGTGGATGTTGGGGAGCCCGCTGGTCGAGGTCACGTTCGATGCGTGACGCGATGAAGTGGCGGTTACTGCACCCCGGATTGATTGCCGTGCTCTGCGGCCTGGTGTTCGTGACCGATGCGGTGTTGCTGTCCACGGTTCTCTACACGACTGATCCCGACGAGGTGTGCAACTGCTCCCTGTTTTCGTTCGGACTGTTCGTGTTCGTGCTGTTCGGCGCCTGGGCGGTCGGCATAGTGGCATTGGGGATATCAATCGCGATGGGTGGGCGGAGTCGCATCGTCGGGCTTCTCTGTGCCGCGATCTTCGTTGTGGCAGCGCTCCTTGTGGCGATCCGCGACATCGCAGGTATCTAGCGCATGTTTGTGCGCTACCAATCCCCCGACGCGAACGCCCGCGGAGTGCATCCGGGCGTCTTCGCATTGGTCAACGGGCTAGCAGCCCACGGTCTGCTCACCGAGGAGCAAGAGCGCTTCCGTCGCACGACCAACGACTGGTACAACGCGACCTTCACCAATCCCACGGATGTCGACCCGCTCGTGTACGACCGCACGCGAAACCCGGGTGCCGTCGCCTGGTTCAGGGTCGAGTCAGTTCGCCTCACCGAGCGCGTCGAGGGCTACCTCGAGATCCTGGGCGATCATCGCGTCCCGTGCGAGTGCATCGAAGCGGACGCCCCTGGTCGCGTGATCTACGAGGATGCCGACCAGGTCGTGGTGGTGCCGTTCTAGCCCGGAAACACGAAAGGGCCGCCTCAACCCAGCAGTACGTCGAGGGTGCGTTGGCCCTACGATTCGAGCATGCGAACCTCACGCCGCGACCGGAAGCTCACGTGACGGCGTTCGTTCCGCCCGAACCGCCGCCTTCCGTTGCGCGCCCGGCCACCCCAGCCGGGAGCTACCACCGTGAGACTTCGCCGCCACCACCGCCTGGTCCGCCGGGGCCCGGAAAGGCGCCGCGAAGTGCGAGAACGAGAGCACTGATCGTCGTCGGCATCGTGGCATCAGCGGCCCTCATCGTGGGCGGTGTGACAGCCGTGGCGATCAGCGCCGTCAGCGGGGTGGCTGCCTCGATCAAGTCGGCAGACGAAGACTTCGTCGACGAGAACGGGATTGCATGCGTGGACGGATGCTTCTACCAAGAGGACGCGGCACGGCTGGCTCCCTCGTCGGGCGCCTTGCACATTCTGGGGCTAACTGAAGACTCCAATCACCCCACTTTCGAACCCATCACTATTGGCACGTTCGCTGACGATGCGCATGGCCAGTTCTTCCTCGGCGATGGTGATCCGATGGCGTGCTCCTTCCTCCTCTCGGCAGCGCCGATCAGCCCGACTAGCCCTGCCGACTTCACGCGGGACGATCTCACGTTGGATCTCGGTGGTTACAGCGGTCCAGGCGGTGACCTGACACAAACCGTCCGCGTGTTCTGGTCGGACATGTACGCCGATCGATTCACCGCCTCTCTGGCATCGCCGATCAAGCAATGTGCTCACGTGAAGTACTCAAACGATGATGCCCAAGTCGAAGCAGACGTCGTGCCCCTCACCTACGAGGCACCTGACGGAGTCTCTGTGGCCGCCTGGCGAGAGACTGGCGCGGGCTTCGAGCGCACCGTCGTCGACCTCCAATACGTAAACCTGGCTGTGCGTACGGTCTACGTAACGGTCGTAGGCGGAACGAACGATGCAGAACTTACTGCGTTCGTGAGCGAAATCGCGAAGTCTCTGGCGGCGCTGAAGACCGACCCGATTGCGCGCTCGGACGCTGGCGGAGATGCGTGCGACGGCACGTGCCTCACCCTCGAGCAGACCAAAGTACTTGCCCCGACCAATGACGATCTGGCCCTCATTGGCGGTCTGCCTCAATTGACCGCGGACAGCCGCACCTACCCAGCCGGAGTCATGCGTGACCTGGCTGAACGCGCGTGGCGCCAGGGCGAGTGGTTTCCCTTCGACTGCGCCTTCCTGGGTGCAATCGGACCGGTCAGCATGGCCAGCCCAGGGACTGACGAGCGACTTCGAGCCGATCCCGAGCTTGCGCTTGGCGCTTACGGCAGCTACCGCGAGTCCGTCACGCAACTGGTTCGGGTATTTGCAACCGAGCAAGATGCCGCTGCCTACTTGACAGACCTCAACATGAGTGTGGCGGGCTGCCCCGAATACCGAAGCATCACGCAGGATGAACTCGGTTCAACGACAGTCGCGCCGCTTTCGCTGTCGCTTGATTTGGCAAATGCGGGGTGGAGCGCCTCAGGGCCTGACGCTCGCGTTGAGGTGGTCGACGTGTAGCGCGGGAATGTGATCCTTCGCACGTCGTGGCGAGTGACGGGCGATGCCGAGATCACAGATGAGGATTTTGCGGCCTTCGTGTCGGCATCCGCTCAGAAGCTCGAATCTCTTCAGCCCTGAGACAAGAATGGGCCGCCTCCCGAGGGAGACGGCCCATCCGTCAAGTTCGACGCGAT
>JBDUEC010000019.1:0-18498 GCA_040002655.1 Rhodoglobus sp.
GCGACCCCCTGACCCCCAGTCAGGTGCGCTACCAAGCTGCGCTACAGCCCGCGACTGGCCCCGAACCGAAGTTGGAACCTCGGATAGCTTACCGGTTCCAGCGGGGAGCCACGTCAGCCGAGGTAGGTGCGCAGGCGCGGCCAGGCGGTTGCGAAACCCGGGTGCAGTGGCAGGGTCTCCACCTCGTCGATTGGAACCCAGCGCAGGGCCGCGCTTTCGGCATCCGCTATCACCGGCTCGAACTCGGCGGTCGCCTCGGCGATCACCGTCGTGTAGGTCCAGTAGCCCAAATCGAGCACAGACTCGTGGATGACCCGCATCAGCTCGCGCGGAACAGTCGCCTCCTCGAACGCCTCGCGAAGCGCCCCGTCGACGGCGGACTCGTTGAGCTTGCGCGCCCCACCCGGCAGCCCCCAGGTGCCGCCGAAGTGGCTCCACTCCACCCGGTGCTGCAGCAGAATACCCAGCAGCGGATGCCACGCCAGCAGCCCCGCCGCGCCGAACCTGCCCCAGAACCGCTCGCCGTCGGGGCCGTACACCCACTCATCGCCGAGCTCGTGGGGACGCCGTTGGAACGGACTGGACGAAGCGGTCACTCCCCCAGTCTGCCTCACCTCGCGCCGGACGTTACCCGCCGAAGACCAGCGCGAAGACACCAAGAATCAGGGCGAGCACCGCGATCTGGATAACCATGAATGCGAAGACGATGGCGCTGACGACGACTGCGGCCGTGGCGAGCCCCCGCTTGGAACCCTCCTTCTTCACCTTGGAGCGCAGGATCAGGGCGCCGATGAAGCATCCGAGCAGAACTAGGAAGACCACAGCCGACGAGACCAAGCCGAGCGTCGCGTTGGAGGTGCCGTCGTAGCCCGTGTTGATGAGGTTGGGGAGGAAATTGTTGACGAACAGCACGATTACCGCCAGTGCCATCACAATGATGATCGGTATGGTGTACTTCGATTTGGGGGTCGGAGCTGCAGCAATCGGCGGCGCCAGCGGGGGAAACTCCGGCTGAACTGTCGGCTCGGTCATGAGTGGTCACATCCGTTCTCGTGGCTGGCAGCTTGGCAGAGCAGCCCGCTCGTCGCAAGCGCAGGGAATCGCTCCCGGCCTAGCTCCGCTCGGGCGTCTCGGCAGACGATGCGTCGGTACTGGTCGCCACGACCGGCCTCGGGGTTGAGCGGAACACTCGGCCGCGCCAGCGCACGGAGAGACGCATCACCGGCCGTTCAACAAAGCGATAGCTCAGGTAGCCGAACACCAGCACCGCAGTGAACGTGAGTACCCAGTAGGCGACCACCGCGACGATATTGGTGGAGAAGGGCCCCGCGAAGGCGGCCCAGATCCGACCAGTGACGGAAAGCACAAGCACGTGGCTGAGGTACACCGAGTAGGACATGTCGCCGAGGATGGTCAAGCGCGCGAACGGTCCGATCGACCGACGGTTCTCGAAAGCGGTCGCCGCGAGCAGCAATAGTGCGAAACCGAGACCGATCGTCAGGGGACGCGCCAGTCCCGGCCCGGCAGTGATGCTCGACGGGGTCGGCGTGCCGAGGAAGATCAGGACCGCAATGCCTGCGGCCGCGAGCACGGGCGTGAGGGCGGTCGGTATGCGCCGGAACAGCAGGGCGGCGACCCCGCCGAAGATGAACTCGATCGCCAGTGAATTGGCGGGCACCTCGACGAACGGGGTCGAGTCGATCGGCCCGTTCCAGTTGACGATCACGAGCAGCACGAACCACACCGCGAGGGCCGGGATGAGCCAGCGACGCGGCAGGAAGAGCACGACGATGAACACGACGTAGAACCACAACTCGAGGGTCAGAGTCCATCCGACGATCAGGATGGGAAGCGTATCCGAGGGCAGCAGGAAGAACGACGTGAACAGGTCGACGTGGCCACCCTGCGCCGCGTTGATGAAGCCCGGCAACAGGAACAGCACGGGCACCAGAAGCAAGAAGTAGAACCAGTAGGTGGGGTAGATGCGGAAGAAACGGTTCCAGGCGAACTTGCCGACGGCCGCCGGCCGAACATGACTGTTGCGCGTCGTCAGCACCATCACGAAGCCGCTGATCACGAAGAACAGGTCAACACCCGCCATGCCCTCGGAGAAGATCGAGGGCATGATCGTCACACCGTGGAAGTACTTCTCCTCAATGGAGCCGGAGTGGAACGCGACAACTGCCAGAGCGGCCAGCCCACGAGCAACCTGGATCGCCTTGAGCTGACCTGCGCCCGATCGAGCGCTGACGTGCTCCGAAATGCCGTCGGTCACTATCGCTTCCGTTTCTCCCGCACGCGCATGTTGACGTTGATCGGGCTGCCCTCGAACCCGAAGATCTCTCGAAGGCGTCTCGTGATGAATCTACGGTACTGAGGATCGAGGAAGCCCGTGGTGAACAGCACGAACGTCGGCGGGCGGCTCGCAGCCTGAGTGCCGAACAGGATGCGTGGCTGCTTGCCACCGCGAACCGGGTGCGGATGCTCGGCCGTGAGCTCGGCGAGCAGCGCGTTGAACTTGCCGGTCGGAATGCGGGTGTCCCAGGATTCGAGCGCGAGCTCGAGCGCCGGAACCAGCTTCTCCATGTGACGACCGGTCTTGGCCGAGATGTTGACCCGGGGAGCCCACGCCACGTGCGAAAGGTCCTGCTCGATCTCACGTTCGAGGTAGGTGCGCCGCTCGTCATCGAGCAGGTCCCACTTGTTGTACGCGATCACCAGCGCGCGGCCCGACTCGAGCACCAGGTCGATGATCTTCAGGTCCTGCACGCTGATCGGCTCGGTGACGTCAATGAGCACGACGGCCACCTCTGCCTTCTCCAGCGCGGCGCTGGTGCGCAGCGTCGCGTAGAAGTCGGCGCCCTGAGCGAGATTCACCCTGCGGCGGATGCCTGCCGTGTCGACGAAACGCCAGAACTTGCCGCCCAGCTCGATCTGCTCATCCACTGGATCACGAGTGGTGCCGGCCAGCTCGTTGACCACGACCCGCTCCTCCCCCGCAGTCTTGTTGAGCAGGCTCGACTTGCCCACGTTTGGGCGCCCGAGCAGCGCCACTCGGCGAGGCCCACCGACCTCCTCCTTGGCGACGGCGGAGACGTCGGGCAGGATCGTGAGAACCTCGTCCAGCAGGTCCGCCACACCGCGGCCGTGCACGGCGGATACCGGCCAGGGCTGGCCGAGTCCGAGGGACCAGAGGGCTGCGGCATCCGCTTCCTGGCGCACATCATCGACCTTGTTGGCGACGAGAATCACGGGCTTCTTGGTTTGCCGGAGCATGCGAACGACGTGCTCGTCTGTGGATGTGGCTCCGACGGTGGCGTCCACGACGAACAGCACGGCGTCGGCCAGGTCGATGGCGACCTCTGCCTGCGCTGCCACAGAGGCGTTGATGCCCTTGGCATCCGGCTCCCAGCCACCGGTGTCGACGATGGTGAACTTCTTGTTGTTCCACTCGCCCTTGTAGTTCACGCGGTCGCGCGTGACTCCGGGCGTGTCTTCGACCACGGCCTCGCGACGGCCGATGATGCGGTTGACGAGCGCGGACTTGCCCACGTTGGGGCGGCCGACGATGGCCAGCACGGGCAGCGCGGGCAGGAAGACGATCGCATCGGGATCCTCGGTGGCGGCATCCAGAATGCCGAGGTCCTCGTCGTCGAGCTCGTACTGCTCGAGACCGACGCGCAGTGCGTTCGCGCGTTGGGCCGCTGCCTCATCGTCGATTGAGTTGATGCGGTCGGCGAGCCCGGCGTCAAGCTCCGGGAAGTCGTCTTCTTCTGGTGCCGTCGTGTCGGCCATGGTGGTTCCTAAACTTGGTTTCGATACGCTTCGCTACTCAACCGACGAAGACTGCACGAGGTCAACAACCGCCTGAACGGTCTGCTCGAAGTCGAGATGGGTGGAGTCGATGGTGGTGACACCATCCGCGGCATTCATGAAGTCGACCACGCGCATGTCCTGCGCGTCACGGGAACTGAGTTCCCTCGCCGTCGCCTGGGCCGAAACTCCGGTGAGTTCGGCCGAACGCCTGCCCATTCTAGCTTCTTCGGATGCCGTGAGCAGAATCCGCACGGTCGCGTCCGGCGCCACCACGGTGGTGATATCGCGGCCCTCGGTGACGATGCCCGGCTTGCTCGTGTCCCGGATCGTCCTGCGGAACAGCTCGACCATGTAGTCGCGCACCTCCGGGATGCGGGCGACAGTGCTCACCACGGAGGTCACCTGCGGCTCACGGATCGCCTCGGTGACGTCGTGCGAGCCAACCCGCACGAAGTAGTGGTCGGGGTCGGTGCCGATCGAGTAGTCGAAGCTGTCGAGCGACTCGATCACGTCTGCCGGCCCCAAGGTATCGATGCCCTCGTGGATGCACCGCCAGGCGAGCGCGCGGTAGGCGGCCCCGGTGTCCTGGTAGTCGAAGCCGAGGGCGCGTGCCGCCGCCTTGCTGACGCTCGACTTGCCGCTGCCCGCGGGCCCGTCGATCGCGACGACTGTCTTTGCGTTGCTCGAGCTCTCTGCGCTCATGCGAATGCTCCTGCGATCTTCCAGCCCCGCGACTCGAGTTCGGTCGCGAGCTTCTGCTCCACCTCGGGCAGCACGGAGATCTCCGCGAGCCCGACCTGCGCGCCCGGCGAGTGCTCAAGCCTGAGGTCTTCCATGTTCACGCCGGCCTCGCCGATCTCAGTCAGCAGGCGCGCGAGCTCGCCCGGCTTATCGTCGACCATGATCACGATCTGGCTGAAGTGACTGGCTTGCCCGTGCTTGCCCGGAATCCGCGCGACCCCGGCATTTCCCCCGGCGAGCGATTCGGCGATCGCGCGCCGCGCGCCGGGTGCCTCTGGCTGCTCGAGAGCGGCCAGCAGGGCATCCAGATCGTCGCGGTACGCCCGCAGGATGTCCACCACGGGCCCGGCGTTCGCGCCCAGAATCTGCACCCACAGCTCCGGGTCACTCGAGGCGATGCGCGTCGTGTCGCGAAGGCCCTGTCCAGCGAGGGCAACGGCGGGTTCGGGCGCCCCGCCCAGTCGTCGCGCCAGCAGGCTCGACACCACCTGGGGCACGTGGCTGACCAACGCGACGCTGCTGTCGTGGTCCTCGGCGGACATCCGCACCGGTGCCGCCCCGAGGTCGATCACGAGATCCTCGACCAGACGGGCGGCGGCCGGCGAATTGGCCGGGTTCGACGCAATCACCCAGGGGCGCCCGAAGAACAGGTCGGCGCGCGCAGAAATGGCTCCGCCGCGCTCCCGGCCGGCGAGGGGATGACTGCCCACGTACCTTGAGACGTCGGCCCCGGTTGCCAGCAACTCGTCGAGGATGCCGCGCTTCACGCTCGCAACATCCGTCACGATCGCGTTCGGCCAGGCCGCCAGCTCCGCCGCAACCACGTCGGCGGTGACGTCGGGCGGAACGGCCACGACCACGAGTGCAGGCGAATCGGACTCCGCCGCGCGCCGCCCCGCCCCGTAGTCGATCGCGAGGGTGAGGTTCGCGCGCGACGAGTCCGTCAGAATCACGTCGACACCGCGGGCGATGAGGGCGTGGGCGATGCTGGCACCGAGCAGGCCGGTGCCGACCACGCGCACCTGCCCGCTGATCCTGCTGTTGCTCACTCGTCGCTCTCTGGGTCTGGGTCTGAGTCGGTGTCTGATGCGCCCGCGTTCCGCGAGATCGTCAGGATTTCACCGAGTTCCACCTTAGTGAGGTCACGGTATTCGCCGATCGGCAGGGATCCGAGGTGCAGCGGCCCGAACTGGCGGCGCACCAGTTCGATCACCGGATGGCCGACCTCCTCGAGCATTCGGCGCACGATACGGTTGCGACCGGAGTGCAGGGTGACCTCGACCATCGACTCACCCCGGGAGGGTGCGCCGAGCAGGCGCGCCTTGTCTGCGGCGATCGGGCCATCCTCCAGGTCGACGCCCTTGGTGAGTTTGCCGACGGTCTGGGCCGTGACGGCTCCCTCGACCTTCGCGATGTACGTCTTCATCACACCGAACGACGGATGCGCAAGCACATGGGCGAGTTCGCCGTCATTGGTGAGCACCAGCAGCCCGGAGGTCTGCGCGTCCAGGCGCCCTACGTTGAACATGCGCTCCTCGAACTGTTCCGTGTACCGGGAGAGGTCGGGGCGCCCGCGGTCGTCGGCGAGCGAGCTCACGATGCCCACCGGCTTGTTGAGCATGATGTAGCGCTTGGTCGTGTCAGTCTGGATCGCGACGCCGTCGACCTCGATGCGGTCGGTCGGCAACACGCGGCGACCGGGCTCGGTCACGAACTCGCCGTTCACGGTCACCCGTGCGGCTGCGATCATGTCCTCGGAGACTCGGCGACTGGCGACACCGGATGCCGCCATCACCTTCTGCAGACGCTCGCCCTCGGCGTTGTCAGCACCGCTATCGTCGGTCATCGGAGCCCCTGGTATTCGAAGCCGTCGCTGCCATCGGCCAGCAGCGGGGAGATGTGCGGCAACTCGTCGATCGAGTTGATGCCGAGCTGCGTCATGAGCAGGTCGGTAGTGCCGTAGTGGATCGCGCCGGTCTCGCTGTCGGTGAATGCCTCGGTGATCAGGCCGCGGCCGAGCAGAGTGCGCACCACCGAATCCACGTTCACGGCCCGGATCGACGCGATCGCGCCGCGACTGATCGGCTGCTTGTAGGCGATCACTGCGAGTGTCTCGAGCGCGGCTTGCGACAGGCGGGTCGGGTTCTGCGTGAGCACGAAGTCGCGCACGTCGTCGTCGTAGTCCGCGCGTACGTAGACGCGCCATCCGCCGCCCACCTCGCGCAGTTCGAAGCCGCGACGTGTTCCGCCGGCCTCACCGTCGAAGTCGGCGACCAGGCGCTCGATCGACTGCCGAACGGCCGGCACCGGGGCACCAAGCGACGTCGCGAGTGACACCAGGCTCTGCGGCTCATCCGCCACCATGAAGATCGCCTCGAGCCGGCGCTCAAGATCGCCGACGGGGCGCGCGGTAGCCGTCTCTTCGTTCAGGGCTTCAGTTTCCATAATCGGCTCCCAGGTTGGCGAGGCTGTCGTCGCTCCAGTGTTCAGCGGTCCAGCGGATGGTGAGCTCGCCGAGCGGTTCGATCTGGTCGAAAGCGATCGAGTCGGCTCGGTACAGCTCCAGCACGGCCAGGAACCGGGCGATGATCACGCCCTTCTTCTCAGCGCCGGCGATCAGCTGGCGGAACGTCATGGGCTCCCCTCGGCGCAGCAGCGCGACCACATGCGCGGCCTGCTCCCGGATGCTCACGAGCGGCGCGTGCAGGTGGTCGAGTCCGACCATCGGGATCTCGCGCGGCGCCATTGCGAGGGCGGCCAGTGCGGCGAAGTCCTCTGCGTCGAGTGTCCACACCAGTTCTGGCGTCTGCTTGCGGTACTTCTCCTCGAGGCGCACCGAGCGGTAGTGCCGGGTGGACTCCGCGTCGAGACCGGTGGAGAACCAGAGGGCGGCTTCCTTGAACGCGCGGTACTGCAGTAGACGTGCGAACAGCAGGTCCCGCGCTTCCAGTAGCGCGACATCCTCCGCGTCGACGAGTTCGCCCTGGGGCAGCAGTCCCGCGACCTTCAGGTCGAGCAGGGTCGCGGCGACAACGAGAAACTCGCTCGCCTGGTCGAGTTCCTCATCCGAGTTGAGCCCGCGCAGGTAGGAGATGAACTCATCGGTGATCTTCGACAGCGAGACCTCGGTGATGTCCATCTCGTGCTTGGCGATGAGGGAGAGCAGAAGGTCGAACGGACCACTGAAGTTGCTCAGGCTGACGGAGAAGCCCGCGGCGTCAGACTCCAACTCCCCCGCGTCCGCCAAGCCGCTGCCGCTAGGCGACTGCGCCACGGGAGATCAATTCCCTCGCGAGCTGGCGGTAGGCGTCCGCTGCGGAGTGGTCGGGCGCGAACGTCGTGATGGGCGAGCCCGCGACGCTCGCGTCCGGAAACTTCACGGTGCGCGTGATCACGGTCTCGAGCACCTGGTCACCGAACGTCTCGACGACGCGCTCCAGCACCTCGCGGCTGTGCAGGGTGCGCGAGTCGTACATGGTGGCCAGGATGCCATCCAGTTCGATCGCGGGGTTCAGTCGGTCTTTGACCTTCTCGATGGTCTCCACCAGCAGCGCGACGCCGCGCAGCGCGAAGAATTCGCACTCGAGCGGAATCAGCACGCCGTGGGCAGCGGTGAGCGCGTTGACGGTGAGCAGCCCGAGCGACGGCTGGCAGTCGATCAGGATGACGTCGTACTGGTCACTGACCTTGCGCAGCACGCGCGCCAGGATCGTCTCGCGCGCCACTTCGTTCACGAGGTGCACTTCGGCCGCCGACAGGTCGATGTTGGCCGGGATCACATCGAGGTTCGGGGTGGCCGTGTGGATGATCGCCTCTGCCGGGTTCTTCACGGTGCCGAGCAGGAGGTCGTAGATCGTGGGCACGTCGTGGGTCGGCACACCGAGGCCGGCCGACAGTGCGCCCTGCGGGTCGAAGTCGATGGCGAGCACCTTGCGGCCGAGCTCGGCGAGTGTCGCGCCAAGGTTGATGGTGCTCGTGGTCTTGCCGACGCCGCCCTTCTGGTTGCAGAGGGCGATGATGCGAGCGGGGCCGTGACCCTTGAGTGGCTTTGGCGTCGGAAATTCGCGCTGCGGGCGCCCGGTCGGGCCGGGCGGGTTCTCGAAGCCGGGAAGTACGGCTTCGTCGTCCCGCTGAGCTGTCATGCCACGAGTTTACGGGCCCGTTTCGCAGGGCCTCTCAGCACACGCGCTCCGGATCACGTCTCACCTCGACCACAGGTTGAAGGTTGCACCGCTGGTCGAGGCGGACGAAGTCCGGTCTCGAGACCGTCGCTCCGCTCCGCCTCGACCAGCGCTCAGCGCGCACGCGGGTGCGCCGTCGTGTACATGTCCCGCAGGGTGTCAGCCGTCACGAGCGTGTAGATCTGGGTGGTGGCGACGGACGAGTGACCGAGCAGTTCCTGCACGACCCGCACATCCGCTCCACCCGCGAGCAGGTGGGTGGCGAACGAGTGGCGGAACGTGTGCGGCGAAATTTCGATGCCGAGGTGGGCCTTCTCTGCCGCAGCGCGGATGATCAGCCAGGCATTCTGGCGCGAGAGGCGCTGGCCACGCACTCCCAGGAACAGGGCAGGCGTGGCCTTTCCCTTCGCCGAGAACAGCGGTCGGGCACGAACCAGGTACGTGTCGATGGCGGCCCTCGCGTAGCTTCCGAGCGGCACAATGCGCTGCTTGTTGCCCTTGCCGAACAGCCGAATCACGTCGCCCTCGACGATGTCGTCCACATTGAGCGCGACCGCTTCGGAGATGCGGGCACCCGTGGCGTAGAGCAGTTCGAGCAGAGCCTTGTCACGCAGCGCCGCGACGTCGTCCCCGTCGGTGGCCGCGAGCACGGATGCCATCTGCTCGATCGAGATCGCCTTCGGCAGTCGCGTGGCCAGCTTCGGTGGCTTCGTGTCGACCGCCGCATCCGTCTCAGTGAGTCCCTCGTCGATGAGAAACCGGTGGAACCCGCGCACCGATGACAGCATCCGCGCGACCGATGACGCCGTGAGCCCACCCTCAGGGCGGGTGCGCAGTGACTGCGAGAACGCAGAGACGTCGGCTGGGGCGATGCCCTCCGGTGTCGAGATGCCCCGGGTCTCGAGAAAGGCCAGGTACGACCCCAGGTCGCGCCGGTACGCCGCAACGGTGTTGTCGGAGAGCCCACGCTCAATGGACACGTGCCGGAGATATTTGTCCTCGGCCGAACCGAGCGCGGAGTCGGTCATCAGCGCAGCGGATGCTCCGGCCACGGCGAATCCGCCGGTGCGAGTGGAGCCCATCCCCGCGAGCGCGACGCCTGGGCCGCGAGCGCCCCGATCACGAGGATCGAGTTCTGCACGTCTCGGGCCAGCACGGCGTCGACGACCTCGTCGAGGCTGGCCCAGCGCTTCTCGATGTCCGCCTCCTCCTCGGTTCGCTCGAAGGCCGCAGTGTCGCTGAGACCGCGGGCAAGGTAGATACGCAACCTCTCGTTGCTTCCGCCCGGAGTGGTCGCAAAGTCACTGAGTACCGCCCATTCGGTGGCGGCCAGGTCGACCTCCTCCGCGAGTTCCCGCTGTGCGGCGAGAAGCGGCGATTCCCCCGGCTGGTCGAGCAGCCCCGCGGGCAGCTCCCACTCCCGCGTGCGAATCGGGTGCCGGTACTGCCGGATGAGCAGCACGTTGTCCCGCTCGTCGAGCGCGAGCACCGCAACCGCACCGGTGTGGGCGACGAACTCGCGCGTGATCCGGCCGTCGCCGTTCGCGAAAGTCTCGCGGCGCACATCCCAGACCATGCCGTCGAAGACCACCTCCGTCGAGACGATTTCCGGCTCGTGCGGTTGGTCGCGCAGGGCTTCAGGCATCGGCTGGAACGGAGGCCTGTTCGGCTACCGGCTCCGTCACCGGAACCTCGAACAGACGGGATGCCTGCTGGCGCTCGAGTGCAGCGCCAATCAGGCCGCGGAACAGCGGATGCGCGTGGTTGGGCCGCGAGCGCAGCTCCGGGTGCGCCTGGGTACCCACGTAGAACGGGTGCACCTCGCGCGGAAGCTCGACGAACTCGACCAGGCTGTGGTCGGGCGAGACCCCGGAGAACCGGATGCCGGCATCCTGCAGCTGTTCGCGGTAGTGGTTGTTCACCTCGTACCGGTGGCGGTGGCGCTCGGAGATGACCGGACCGCCGTACAGCTCCTCCACGATCGAGCCGGGAGCCAGGTTCGCCTCGTACAGGCCGAGGCGCATCGTGCCGCCCATGTCGCCGCCCGCGATGATCGCAACCTGCTCGGCCATTGTCGCGATCACCGGGAACTCGGTGTCTGGATCGAACTCCGACGAGGATGCCCCGGTGAGACCCACGACATCGCGTGCGTACTCGATGACCATGCACTGCAGCCCCAGGCACAGGCCGAGCACCGGAATTCCGTTCTCGCGGGCGAACTTGAGCGCCCCGAGCTTGCCCTCGATGCCGCGCACGCCGAACCCGCCCGGGATCACGATGCCCTCGAGGTCGGCCAAGTTACGTGCTGCGCCCTCCGGCGTCTCACAGTCGTCAGACGGGACCCAGCGAATGGCGACCTTGGTCTTGTTGGCGAACCCGCCGGCCTTCAGCGCCTCGGTCACCGACAGGTAGGCGTCTGGCAGGTCGATGTACTTGCCCACGAGGCCGATCGTGACCTCGTGCTTCGGGTCGTGCACGGTCTGCAGCAGCTCGCTCCAGCCGTCCCAGTTCACGTCGCCGGCCTCGAGGCCGAGCTGCTCAATGATGTAGGCGTCGAGGCCCTGGTCATGAAGCATGGTCGGGATGTCGTAGATCGACGGCACGTCGATCGCATTCACGACGGCGGCCTCATCCACGTCGCACATCAGCGCGATCTTGCGCTTGTTGCTCTCGGAGACCGGACGATCGCTGCGCAGCACAAGGGCATCCGGCTGGATTCCGATCGAGCGGAGGGCCGCGACCGAGTGCTGGGTGGGCTTCGTCTTCTGCTCACCGGATGCGTTCATGAACGGCACGAGCGAAACGTGCACGAAGAACACGTTCTTGCGCCCGAGTTCGTGCCGCACCTGCCGGGCGGACTCGATGAACGGCTGGCTCTCGATGTCGCCGACAGTTCCGCCGATCTCGGTGATGATCACGTCGGGGGCGGCGTCGCCGTTCTCCGGCGGGATTGCCTGCAGCCGCATCCGTCGTTTGATCTCATCGGTGATGTGCGGGATCACCTGCACCGTGTCGCCGAGGTACTCGCCGCGGCGCTCCTTCGCGATCACGGTGGAGTAGATCTGGCCCGTGGTCACGTTCGCGGCCTGACTCAGGTTGATGTCGAGAAAGCGCTCGTAGTGGCCGATGTCGAGGTCCGTCTCCGCGCCATCGTCGGTGACGAAGACCTCGCCGTGCTGGAACGGGTTCATGGTACCCGGGTCGACGTTCAGGTACGGATCAAGCTTCTGCATGACGACGTGGAGTCCACGAGCCGTGAGGAGATTGCCGAGGCTGGCTGCCGTGAGTCCCTTACCGAGACTCGAAACGACGCCACCCGTGACGAAAATGTGCTTAGTTACTTTTTGATCAACAGCTGCCCGCTCAGAGTTATCCACCACGGGGTTTCAGCATATCCCACTTCGGCGGCAACTCCCCCTGGCGCGCGGTGCGCTTGAAGCGAAAGGCCGTGCCGGTTGCGCCTAAAGTCCGGCCGGTCGCTACTCTCGACTCATGCGCACCCGATTCCTCGCGATAACTGTGCCCGTCGTGGCCCTGCTGCTCGCCGGATGTGCTGCGGCGCCGGTCAACGTCGCCCGGGCGAGCCACGAGGGAACGCCCGACGGATTCGACAGCACGAGCAACGTGCTGAACGGTGCACCGGGCGCGCTCTGGATCGGCGGACGCTCGGCGTTCGCGATCGTCACGTTCGGCAGTTCCACCTGTGCTCCTATTCCCACGAAGATCTCCTCGCCCGATTCGCACACCATCGACGTGACCTTCGTCAAGGCCGAGAACGGGTCATGCACGCAGGATATGGCGCCAATGACGCGCGAGTTCGACCTGCCGAAGGGCGTGGACAGCGACAGCCCGGTGACCCTCAACATCACCTACGACTTCGACCAGGACTACGACTACACCCTGACCCTCAAGTAGCGGGCTCAGGTGCCCGCGCGGGCCATCTCGATGAGTTCGCGGGCGTGGGCGAGCCCGCTCTCCGAGTCGGGCAGGCCGCTCAGCAGGCGCGCCATCTCGGCCACCCGCTCCTCGCCCTGCAACTGCCGCACACTCGACGCGGTGACGGCGCCGTCGCTGTCCTTCGTGACAATGAGGTGATTCGTGGCGAAGGCGGCCACCTGCGCGAGATGGGTGACCACAATCACCTGCGCGGTGCGGCTGAGCTGCTCAAGACGACGACCGATCTCGATAGCGGATGCCCCGCCCACCCCAGCGTCCACCTCGTCGAAGATGAAGGTCGGCACCGGATCACTCCCGGCGATCACGACCTCGATGGCCAGCATCACCCGGGACAACTCGCCACCGGATGCCCCGCGCCCGATCGGTCGGGGTTCTGCGCCGCTGTGCGGCTGCAACAGGATCGACACCTGGTCTTTTCCGGTGAGCGAGTAGTCGGGGCGGTCCTCCACATCCACGCTCAGGACGGCGTTCGCCATCGCCAGCGCGCCGAGCTCCGCGGTGACCCGCTCCGCGAGGCGCGCCGCGGAGGTTCGCCGGACCGCGGAGACCTGCCCGCCGAGTTCAACCACGCGCGCGCGGTCGGCATCCACCTCGCGACCGAGAGACTCGATGCGGTCGGAGTCGTTGTCGAGCTCGAGCAATCGGGTGCTGCCGATGTCGAGGTAATCAATGGCGTCGTCGAGGCTCGGGCCGTACTTGCGCACCAGGGCGTTGAGCTCTGCCCTGCGCTCCTGCACGGTCTCCAACTCGCGCCCACCGTCGGCGTCCAAGCCGCTGAGGTAGCTGGCGAGTTGCCCTGCGACCTCGCTCGCCAGGATGGCCACGTTGGCGATCGACTCGGTGATCGGCCCGAGCGCAGGGTCGTGATCGGCGACGCGCTCGACCAGCCGGCGGGCGGTCTCGAGTTGGCCGACGACATCCCTGGGTTCGTCCGCGGACTCCGCCGATACCAGGTCGTGCGCCTGGGCCGCAGCCAGTCGCAGGGCTTCGAGGTTGGTGAGGCGGTCGGAGCGCTCCGCGAGCTCGGCATCTTCGCCGCGTCTCGGCGCTGCTGCCTCAATCTCGGTCATCGCGGCGCGCAGCTCATCCGCCTCGCGCGAGCGTCTGTCCTGCTCGGCGACGAGCACATCGAGCTCGCCCTGGTTACCCTGCCAGCGGCGGTAGACCGCCTGGTAGTCGCCGAGAAGGTTCGCGAGCTCCGAGCCAGCGAAACGGTCGAGTGCCTCACGCTGTGCGGTGGCCGAGCGCAGTCGCACCTGGTCGGCCTGGCCGTGCACGACGACAAGCTGCTGGCCGATCTCGTTGAGCACCCCGACCGGAGCCGCTCGCCCGCCGACGACGGCACGGCTGCGGCCCTCCTGCGAGACGGAGCGGCCGAGAATGAGCTCGTTGCCGTCCAGGTCACCGCCGGCGTCGCGCACCCGTTCGGCCACCGCTCCGGCCGGATCGACCTGCCAGTGCCCCTCGACGACGGCCTGCTGGCTGCCCGAGCGGATGGCCGCGAAGTCGGCTCGCTCGCCAAGCAGCAGCCCGAGGGCGGTTACCACCATCGTCTTGCCGGCGCCGGTCTCGCCGGTGAGCGCCGTGAAGCCCGGTCCGAGCGGAAGCCGCGCTTCACCGATCACGCCGAGGTCGCGGATGGAGATCTCCTCGATCACGCGGATCGACTCTCGTCGCTGACCGGACCACGCCATCCGTAGACCGGCAGATTGAACTTCCCCACGAGACGGTCGGTGAAGGGACCGTGAGAGAGGCGCGCCAGGCGCACCGGGATGGGCGAGCGGCGCACGACCACGCGCGCGCCCGTCGGCAGGTCGTGGGTGCGACGACCGTCGCACCACAGCACGCCGGTGCCCTGCGTGCGATCCAGCACCTCGACCGCCAGCGCTGAATCCGGTCCAACCACGAGCGGCCGGGCGAAGAGTGCGTGGGGGCTCAAAGGCACGAGCAGCAGTGCGTCGAGGCTCGGCCATACCACCGGCCCCCCGGCCGAGAATGCGTACGCGGTCGACCCGGTTGGCGTCGACATCACCACGCCGTCACACCCGAAGGACGAGAGCGGGCGGCCATCGATCTCGATGACGACCTCGAGCATCCGCTCGCGCGACGCCTTCTCGACCGTTGCCTCATTCAGTGCCCACGTCTCGTAGATCACCTCAGAGGCGACCTTGACTCGCACCGAGAGCGTCATGCGTTCCTCGACGAGGTAGTCGCGAGCGAGGGCCCGGGCGACGGTCTGGGTGAGGTCTTCGCGCTCGCTCTCGGCGAGGAAGCCCACGTGGCCGAGGTTGACGCCGAGCAGGGGCGCGGAGCAGCCCCGCACGAGCTCTGCGGCGCGAAGAATGGTGCCGTCGCCCCCGAGCACGATCACGAGTTCGAGGTCGCCGATTTGCACAGAATCGCCGAGAACGGTCGTTGGGGTCAGGTCGGGGGCGAGCTCGAGAATCTTCTCGTGTTCCTCTGCGGGCAGCACCGGAGTGAGCCCGTCGGCCACGAGCTGCCGGCAGACGTCGAGCGCCGCCGAGATCGAGTCCTGCCGGCCGGTGTGCGCAACGACGAGAAGGTGCCGTTCAGAATCCCGCCGGTCGGAAGTCACAGTCAGCATCCCTTCGTCGGATCACGCCATCGCAGAGACCTGCTGTAACCATTCTGTCGGATTGCTACCGACGGCTGTGCTGAACCAGGCAAGATACTCGCGATTTCCGGAGTTTCCCGCGATTGGGGAGGGGATGACGCCGGCGGTCGGCAGTCCGAGGTCCCAGGCCGCCCACAGTACGCCGGTGATTGCGTCGTTGCGCAGCCCGGCATCCCGCACGATTCCCTCACGGATGCCGGTGCGCCCTACCTCGAACTGCGGCTTGATGAGCATCACGAAATCGGCCGTCGGACCGACGGTCGCCACGAGCGCAGGGAGCACCATCGGCAGCGAGATGAAGGACAGGTCCGCAACGACCACAGTCGGCGTCTCGGCGACCCCGGAAGCTTCGGCGAGCGACGCGGCCGTCATCGATCGCGCGTTGAAGCCCTCGACAGTGACGACCCGCGGATCCAGCCGGATCATCTGCTCCAGCTGGCCGTGGCCGACATCGAGGGCGATCACCTGCCGGGCACCGCGCTCGAGCAGCACCTGACTGAACCCACCCGTGGACGCGCCGACATCGAGGGCGAGACGGCCATCCACGGTCACCGCGAAGGCATCGAGAGCGGCGAGCAGCTTGTGGGCGGCGCGGCTGATGTAGTGGTCGGTAGCGGCGACCGCGATCACCTGGTCAGCACCCACCTTCACCGACGCCTTCACGACCGGGGTGCCATCGACGGTGACGAGCCCCTCCGCGATGAGCCGAGCCGCGTGTGTACGGGAGCGGGCGAGCCCGCGCACGGTGAGGGCGCTGTCCAGCCGGATGGGATCAGCCATGCTGGCGCGGAGAGTCCCCACCCTCGAGGGTGGCCTGCAGCTCGTCATGCACCTGCGAGTAGGCAGCCGCACGGGTCTCGAGCGGCTGGTCCTCGATCACGCGCAGGCGCGAGAGCAGGGCATCCGTCTCCGGGTTCGATTCGTCGGCCATGGTCACGAATATAGTTCGGCTGGCACGTCGAGGCCGTAAATCGGAATGCCGGAGTTCCAGATCGCTGCGGCACCGGCCCGCAGCAGGTCGATACCGGATCCGCGTTCGACCGTCAGCGCCTGACCCGCACGGCGCACCGCGGCGGATCCCACGACAGTGAGCTCACCCTCGGTGACCGTCGCCGGATACAGTTCGTGCAGTCCCCGCAAGTCGTCGAGCAGGTAGGTCGGGCGCTCGTCGGGCGCCGCGGCGAGCACCTGCTTGGCCTGGTCGATGCCGGTCAGCACCAGCAGTGAGCGGATGCCGGCGCGGTTTGCTCCGAGAATGTCGGTGTCGAGGCGGTCCCCCACCATCAGCGCCGACGTCGCACCGAAGCGTTGCACGGCCTCCTCGAAGATCGCCACCTCCGGCTTGCCAGCGACCACGGGTAGGCGCCCCACGGCCGTGTGCACGGCCGAAACCAGCGTTCCGTTGCCGGGCGCCGTCCCCCGCTCCTGCGGGATCGTCCAGTCCGTGTTGGTCGCGACCCACGGGATGCCGTTGCCTGCCGCATCCGCCTTCAGTGCGTACGCCGCCTCGGCCAGGTCCGTCCACGCCACCAATGGTGCGAAGCCCTGGATGACGGCTGCCGGCGAGTCGAGCGCGGACCGCGTCACGGTGAACCCCGCAGCCTCGACCACACTGGTGAGGCCATCCCCACCGACGACGAGCACCGTGGACCCTGCCGGAACGAGGCCGGCGAGTACCTTGATCGCGGCCTGCGGAGAGGTGACGATGTCCTCCGGCTGCACTCCGGCGAGGCCGAGTGCAGTTAGCTGGTTGGCCACCGTCACATCGGTGCGCGAGGCATTGTTGGTGATGTACGCCACCCGCATTGTGGCCGCAGCTGTGTTTATGCTCTCGATGGCATATGGAATCGCACCGGCCCCCGCGTAGACCACACCGTCGAGATCCGCGAGCAACAGATCCACGCCGGCGAGGGGCGAACCGTCAGTCATCGGTGTCCGAACCGGGCTCGACGTCTTCCTCAATGATCTCGATGAACTCGGTCTCATCAGCATTTTCCCCGGCATCGATGGCCTCGGCAGCGCGAACGGATCGCTCCCACCACTGTTCCGCCTCATCGGTGCGACCGAGCTCCTCGAGCACTGTGGCATACGCGTCGAACAGCGCCGGGCTGTAGGAGAACGCCGTGGAGCCGTCGAGTTGCGGGATCTGCAACTCCGCCAGGGCGGCATCGGCCTGCCCCAGGTCGAGGCGTGCACCTGACATTGCAATCGCGAGTTCGACCTGCACGGCCACGGGCAGCGACGCCCGTGGAACCGAGCGTCCGAGCTCGAGGGCCTTCTCCGGCCGGCCGAGCCCGCGTTCACTGTCAACCATCATCGGCAGCTGGTCGTCGCGCCCGGTGATCCGTCGGTAGGTGCGGAGCTCGCGCAGTGCGAGTCCATAGTCGCCGGTCGCGTACGCGGTGATCGCGAGGGTCTCACGAACCACCCCGATGCGCCCGGCGCGGCGTGCGGCAGAAACCGCGTGCGCGTGGGCAAGGGCCGGATCGTCCTCAATGAGGCGGGCGGCCATCACCAGGTGCTGCGCCACGCCCTCGGCGTTCTCCTTGCTCAGGGTCTTGAGTTCGTTCCGAGCGATGCGATCGAGGTCGGCAGGCTTCACGTCGTCCGGGATCTCGGGGTCATCATGCCGCTGACGCACCGAGCGGATGCCGAACGGGTCGCGATCCTCGGGAACCTCACGCTCCCGCGCATCACGATCGCCGCGCGCCGGCGCCCCACTCTTGGTCCACAGCCGCTGGTCGGAGTCGCGTCCGCCGCGCGGCCCACCAGGCACCCGGTCGCCCTCACGACGTGGTCGCTCCGGGCGATCGCCGCCGGCACGAGCCGGTCGCTCCCCGTCACGCGCGGGCCGAGCTGGTCGCTCACCGTCGCGCGCAGGCCGAGCCGATCGCTCACCGTCCCGCGCGGGCCGGACAGGGCGATCACCGGTTGGACGCGCCGCGCGCTCGGGACCGTCATCGCGCCGTGGGCCGCGGCCGTTGGCGGGGGCACCCTTCGCGGGCCGGCCCGTGTTCGGGCGGCGCCCCTCGGGCGTGCCGCCGGGGCGCTTGGCGCGATCTGGCGTGTCGCTCATGGTGTGCTCCTGTGTTGTTAAAGCAAAATGGCCACCCTGACGGGTGGCCATTTCACAAAGAAGTCCGGCGGTGTCCTACTCTCCCACAAGGT
>JBDUEC010000020.1:0-18314 GCA_040002655.1 Rhodoglobus sp.
GTGCAGCTGCAGAAGCGCATCGAGGACGGCCTGGCCGACGAGATCAAGCGGATGCTGGACGACAAGGTCGTGGAGGCCGCAGAAGACGTGGACCTCTGCCTGATCCTCGGCGCCGGCTACCCGTTCCAGATGGGTGGCGCGACACCGTACCTGGATCGGGTCGGGGCCTCGGAGCGTGTCTTCGGGGACACCTTCCACCACCCGCCGATCCGCGGCACGAAGTAGACACATGACAAAGGCCCCGGCGTACTGCCGGGGCCTTCGTCATGTGGGTCAGCCCTGAACGGACGACATGTCGGCGTAGCGGTCGCCGGCGGGCGCTTCGAGCACGTCCAGGGTCGCGAGCTGCTCTGGCGTGAGCACCAGGGAGTCTGCCGCCGCATTCTCCTCGAGGTAGCTCACGCGCTTGGTACCGGGGATCGGCACGATGTCGTCGCCCTGTGCGAGCAGCCAGGCGAGAGCAACTTGTCCAGGTTTGGCTCCCAGCTCGGCCGCAACGGCATCCACCTGCTCCACGATGCGAATGTTCGCCTGCAGGTTCTCGCCCTCGAACCGCGGGTTATTGCGGCGGAAGTCAGCCTCGTCAAACGCATCGAGCGACCGAATCGTCCCCGTGAGGAAGCCGCGCCCGAGCGGCGAGTACGGCACGAAGCCGATGCCCAACTCACGGAGCACGGGAAGGATCTCCGCCTCGACGTGCCGCGTCCATAGCGAGTACTCGGTCTGCAGCGCGGTGACCGGATGCACGGCGTGCGCCCGGCGGATCGTCTCCGCTGAGGCCTCGGAGAGCCCGTACCCGAGGATCTTGCCCTCCTGAATCAGCGCCGCAAACTCGCCGACGGTCTCCTCAATCGGAACGGTCGGGTCCATCCGGTGCTGGTAGTAGAGGTCGATGTGGTCGGTTCCAAGGCGCGTGAGCGATCCCTCAACGGAGAGGCGCATGTTCTCGGGCGAGCCGTCGCGACCGTAGCTGTGGTCGCCGCGGTGCAGCAACGTGCCCCACTTGGTGGCGATCGTCACTTCGTCGCGGCGATCCGCGATCGCCCTGCCGAGCAGTTCCTCGTTGAGGTACGGGCCATACATCTCGGCCGTGTCGAGCAACGTGACGCCCAGGTCGAGGGCGCGGTGGATCGTACGGATCGACTCCGCGTCATCCTGCCCACTACCGGTGTAGAACGCGCTCATACCCATCAGGCCGAGCCCGATGCGCCCGACGGTGGGTCCGTTGGTTCCGAGTGTGGTTGTTCTCATTCACTTACCTTCTCTTGGTAGATGGCTATCTTCTTGTCGATTGCAGCCAGGCTCTGGGTGACGTCAGCCAACTGTGCGAGCACGGTGATGCGGTGTCGCTGCAACAGTTCAAGCCGGTCGGATGTCGTGGCTTCGCCGCGCCGCACGAGCTCCGCGTACTCCGCGACGACCGCGATTGGCATCCCTGTGGAGCGCAGCTTCGTGAGGAACCCCACCCAGGCCACGTCGGCGTCGCTGTAGCGACGGTGAGTTGATGTGGCACGGTCCACGGGCGCGAGCATGAGCCCGGCCCGCTCGTAGTACCGCAGGGTGTGGGTCGAGAGCCCCGTCGCCTCTGCGACGTCGGAGATCGCGAGTCTGGCATCCGTCATGGTCATGTCTCAAGGCTAGAACTTAGAGTGCGCTCTAAGTCAAACTCGGCCCTGATTCGATGACGGATGCTCCGACGAGCGTCCCTACCGACTCAGCTAGGTTCGCTGTGCAGCCGGGAGTTGACCGACTGCTCCTCGGGCAGCGGCCGGGCGACGGGCACCTTGCTGCCGAGCACCTGAGCGACCACATCCCTGGCGACCGCCTGCGGGGTGAGCCCGACCTTCTCCATGATGGAGTCGCGTGAGCCATGATCGAGGAACTCATCGGGCAGTCCGAGTTCGGTGACCGCAGTATCGACGTTGGCAGCGCGAAGATCCTGGCGGATGCGGGTGCCGATTCCCCCGACTCGCACGCCGTCTTCGATCGACACCACGATGCGGTGTTCGGCCGCGAGCGTGATGACACTCTTCGGCACGGGGACCACCCAGCGCGGGTCGATGACGGTTGCCCCGATGCCCTGCGCCGCGAGACGTTCAGCAACCTGCAGACCAAGCTTGGCCATCGGTCCGACGGTCACGATCAGCACGTCCTTGTGCGGTGCCTCGCGCAGCACGTCGACGCCGTCTTCGGTTCTGCGCACCGCCTCGTACTCGACGCCCACCTCGCCCTTGGAGAAGCGCAGTACGGTCGGCGCGTCCTCCACGACAACGGCCTCCCCCAGCTCCTCGCGCAGGCGGGTCGCGTCGCGCGGAGCGGCGATGCGGATGTGTGGCACCACCTGCAGGATCGCGAGATCCCACATTCCGTGGTGACTGGGCCCGTCGGGTCCGGTCACGCCGGCGCGGTCGAGCACGAAAGTGACCCCGGCCTTGTGCAGCGCGACATCCATCAGCACCTGGTCGAAGGCCCGGTTGACGAAGGTGGCGTACAACGCAACCACGGGGTGCATGCCACCGAACGCGAGCCCGGCAGCGGATGTCACGGCGTGCTGCTCTGCGATACCCACGTCGAGCACCCGGTCCGGGAATTTCTCGGCGAATTTGTGGAGGCCGGTGGGACGCAGCATCGCCGCTGTGATCCCCACCAGCCGTGGATTAGCCTCAGCCAGGTGCACGATCTCGTCGGAGAAGACCGACGTCCAGGATGGCTTGCTGGCGACCTCCACGGGCTCGCCCGTCTCCGGGTCGATCTGGTTGACCGCGTGGAACTGGTCTGCGACATCCTCGAGCGCTGGCTGGTAGCCGTGACCCTTCTCGGTGATGGCGTGCACGATCACCGGCGCACCGTAGTTCTTGGCCTGGATCAGGGCCTCTTCCATGGCCTTGAGGTCGTGCCCGTGGATCGGCCCGATGTACTTGATGTCGAGATTCGAGTAGAGCGCCTCGTTGTTGGTGAATCGGGCGAGAAAGCCGTGCAGGCCACCGCGCAGGCCGCGGTAGAGGGCGCGACCGGGTCCGCCGAACAGGCCGAAGACCTTTCGACTGGTGCGGTAAGCGCGGTAGTAGGTGTTGCGCGTGCGAACGTCGTTGAGGAAGTGCGCCATGCCACCGATGGTGGGCGCGTACGACCTGCCGTTGTCGTTGACGACGATCACGAGCTTGCGACTGTTGTCGTCGCTGATGTTATTGAGCGCTTCCCAGGTCATCCCACCGGTGAGTGCGCCATCACCGACGACAGCGACCACATGGCGATCGACCTGGCCGGTCATGGCGAAGGCGCGGGAGATGCCCTCCGCCCATGACAGCGAGCTCGACGCGTGTGAGCTCTCGACAATGTCGTGCACCGACTCTGAGCGCTGTGGATAGCCAGCTAGGCCACCCTCCTGCCTGAGCTTGGAGAAGTCCTGCCGGCCGGTGACGAGTTTGTGCACGTAGCTCTGATGACCGGTGTCGAACACGATCGCGTCGTTCGGCGAGTCGAACACCCGGTGAATCGCGAGGGTGAGTTCAACGACCCCCAGGTTCGGGCCGAGGTGTCCGCCGGTCTTGGACACCTCGCGCACCAGGAACTCACGAATCTCGGCCGCGAGGTCGACCATCTGCTTCGGAGTGAGTGCATCCAGGTCTCGCGGACCGTGGATGTTCTCAAGCAGGCTCACTCTCTCATCCTAAGCTCGCCCGCTCCGAGAACCCGGCACCACCTGCGCGGCGCACGCCGCAGGGGCGGCGGCGTGCAATCAGCACTAGACCAGCGACCTCAGCACGTACTGCAGGATGCCGCCGTTGCGGTAGTAATCCGCCTCACCGGGGGTGTCGATGCGCAGCACCGCGTCGAATTCGATCGTCGCCTTGCCCGCGGGTGAGTTCGCACTCGGCGTCGCGGTCACGTGCAGCGTCTTTGGCGTACGGCCCTCGTTGAGCTCCTCGACGCCCGCGATGTCAATCACCTCGGTGCCGTCGAGCCCGAGTGATGCCCAGGTCTCGCCCGCCGGGAACTGCAGCGGAAGCACGCCCATCCCGATCAGGTTCGAACGGTGGATGCGCTCGAAGCTCTCGGTGATAACGGCCTTCACGCCGAGCAACGACGTGCCCTTCGCCGCCCAGTCGCGGCTCGACCCGGAGCCGTACTCCTTGCCACCCAGAATCACGAGCGGCGTGTTGGAGGCCGCGTAGTTCTGAGCCGCGTCGTAGATGAATGCCTGGGGGGCATCCGCCTGGGTGAAGTCACGGGTGTAGCCGCCCTCGACTCCGTCGAGGAGCTGGTTCTTCAAGCGGATGTTCGCGAAGGTTCCGCGGATCATCACCTCGTGGTTACCACGGCGCGAGCCGTAGGAGTTGAAGTCGAGGCGTTCGACACCGTGCTCCTGCAGGTACTTGCCAGCAGGGCTGTCTGCCTTGATGGACCCGGCCGGGCTGATGTGGTCGGTCGTCACGGAGTCGCCGAGCTTGGCGAGCACGCGCGCGCCGACGATGCTCGCCACCGGAGTGGTCTCGAGCGTCATGCCGTCGAAGTACGGGGGCTTGCGCACGTAGGTGGACTTCGCATCCCACTCGAACACCTCGGAGTCCGGCGTGGGCAGTGAACGCCAGCGCTCGTCGCCGTCGAAGACCTCGCCGTACTCCTTGGTGAACATGGCCGTGTCGATCGACGAGTCGATGGTGCGCTGCACCTCGGCGGAGTCGGGCCAGATGTCCTTCAGGTAGACCTCGGCGCCGTCATTTCCGGTGCCGAGCGAGTCCTTCTCGAAGTCGAAGTTCATCGATCCCGCGAGGGCGTAGGCGATGACCAGCGGCGGGCTCGCCAGGTAGTTCATCTTCACGTCGGGGCTGATGCGACCCTCGAAGTTGCGGTTGCCGGAGAGCACCGCGGTCACGGCGAGGTCATTGTCATTGATCGCCGCGGTCACCTCGTCAATGAGCGGGCCGGTGTTGCCGATGCAGACGGTGCACCCGTAGCCAACCGTGTAGAAGCCGAGCGCCTCGAGGTCGGCGTTCAGGCCGGACTTCTCGTAGTAGTCGGTGACGACCTTCGACCCGGGGGCGAGGGTCGTCTTGACCCACGGCTTGGAGGTGAGGCCCTTCTTCACCGCGTTGCGGGCGAGCAGGCCGGCCGCGAGCATCACGCTCGGGTTCGACGTGTTGGTGCACGACGTGATGGCGGCGACCGCGACGGCGCCGTGGTCCAGCGTGTACTTCGTGCCGTCCTTGAGGGTGACGTCCACCGGGCGGGAAACGCTGGCAGGCGCGTGGCTCACGTGACTGTGTGACAGCTCGTGGGCGGTGAACTCGTCTTGCGAAGTCAGGCCGATCGGGTCTGACGCGGGGAACGAAC
Source organism: Rhodoglobus sp. (assembly GCA_040002655.1). Classification (GTDB taxonomy): domain Bacteria; phylum Actinomycetota; class Actinomycetes; order Actinomycetales; family Microbacteriaceae; genus Rhodoglobus. Next base: position 5,335 of record JBDUEC010000020.1, read on the forward strand.
CCTCGACTGCGGCATCCACCTTGGAGAGATCCTGCGTCGCGTAGTCGGAAAGGTCGAGGTCGAACTGCTCCTTGGCTCGGCTCAGTTCCACACGGTCCTGTGGGCGCTTGGGGCCGGCGATCGACGGCACGACGGTACCGAGGTCGAGCTCCAGGTACTCGCTGAAGGTGGGCTCGAGGTCGGGGTCGTGCCAGAGTTTCTGCAGCTTCGAGTAGGCCTCGACCAGCGCGACCTGCTCCTCGCTGCGGCCGGTGAAGCGCAGGTAGTCGAGCGTCACATCGTCGATCGGGAACATTGCCGCCGTCGAGCCGAACTCCGGGCTCATGTTGCCGATGGTGGCTCGGTTGGCGAGCGGAACGGATGCGACGCCGGCCCCGTAGAACTCCACGAACTTGCCGACCACGCCGTGCTTGCGCAGCATCTGCGTGATGGTGAGAACGACATCCGTTGCGGTGACGCCGGTGGGGATCGAGCCGGTCAGCTTGAAGCCCACGACCTTCGGAATGAGCATGGAGACCGGCTGGCCGAGCATGGCCGCCTCTGCCTCAATTCCACCGACGCCCCAGCCCAGCACGCCGAGCCCGTTGACCATCGTCGTGTGCGAGTCGGTGCCAACCAGCGTGTCCGGGTATGCGCGCAGCACTCCCCCGACGGTGCGGGTGTAGGTGACCCGAGCCAGGTACTCGATGTTCACCTGGTGCACGATGCCGGTGCCCGGCGGCACCACCTTGAAGTCATCGAACGCGGTCTGGCCCCACCGCAGGAACTGGTAGCGCTCACCGTTGCGCTCGTACTCGATCTCCACGTTGCGCTCGAGCGCGTCCTCAGAGCCGAACAGGTCGGCAATGACGGAGTGGTCGATGACGAGCTCGGCGGGGGCGAGCGGGTTGATCTTGGTCGGATCGCCGCCGAGCGCGCTCATCGCCTCGCGCATGGTGGCGAGGTCAACGATGCATGGCACACCGGTGAAGTCCTGCATCACGACGCGCGCAGGGGTGAACTGGATCTCGGTGTCTGGTTCGGCAGTGGGAACCCAGGATCCGAGGGCCTCGATCTGCGCCTTCGTGACGTTGGCGCCATCCTCGGTGCGAAGCAGGTTCTCGAGCAGCACCTTGAGGCTGAACGGGAGCTTCTCGTACCCGGGCACTGCATCAACCCTGAAGACTTCGTAATCGGTCGAGCCGACCGTGAGTGTGTCTTTCGATCCGAAACTGTTCACTGCCGACACTGTCGTCTCCCTTGCTGACCTACCGCGCTATCCAATGGATATCTGGCAATACTCCCTGCCAGCCCGAGCACCTGCCAGCAAGGCAAGCCTAAGACTGTCGGCCCCGGTTGCACCCGGTGCGATTGTCGAAAGTATCTTGATATCAAGATAAATGTACCACTACCGGGGACTACTCACGGTCGAAGATGAGTGAGCGTTTCCTCGCCCACCGATAGACGATTTCGATGGCCGCGGCCCCGACCAGTCCCGCGAGGATGCCGATCGCCATGGGCCACCCCGGTACGACGTGCAGCGCGAAGAAGGATTGCCCGAATGGCACGGTCATCGCCAGCAGGAAGAGCGCCAGCATTCCGGCCAGCAGCGCCGCACGGGCGACATTCAGTGGCCGGGCGAGCACGCTGAGAATCCAGAACGCCACAACGAAGAGCGTGATCGTCGCGATCGTGCGCGCCTGGTCGTGCGGCACGAGGGCGCGCACGATGGCGTAGGTGGTGAAAACCGTAGCGGCGGCCACGATGCCCGTGGTCGCCGCGTACCGCAGCAAACGGTTCAGGATGCCGGGCCGGTAGATCCGGCGATTGGGGGCCAGCGCCAGAAGGAAAGAGGGGATGCCGATGGTGAGCGTCGAGACGAGCGTGAGTTGCCGCGGCAGGAACGGGAACTCCCACAGCAGGGCGGAGAACACGATCGCGAACAGCACGCCGTAGACCGTCTTCGCGAGGAACAGGTTCGCCACGCGCTCCACGTTCGCGATCACCCGCCTACCGTAGGCGAGCACCTCCGGCAGCCGCTCGAACTTGTTGTCGAGCAGCACGAGGCGGGCGACCGCCTTCGACGCCGATGTGCCTGAACCCATCGCGATCCCGAGGTCGGCATCCTTGATCGCCATCGCGTCGTTGACGCCGTCACCGGTCATCGCAACCGTGTGGCCGTCCGCCTGCAGCACGCGCACCATCGCGCGCTTCTGCTCCGGCGCGACGCGGCCGAAGATCGAGCTCTCGGCCAGAGCTGCCCGAATCTCGTCGTCGCCGTGCAGCTCACGCGCATCCACGGATGTCGTTCCCACGCCGAGCCCGGCAGCCAGCGCAGCGACCGTGGTCGGATTGTCCCCGGACATGATGATGCAGCGCACGTTCTGCTCGGCGAAGTAGTGCAGCGTGGCCGCCGCATCCGGCCGGATCTCCTCGCCGAACAACAGGATCGCGACCGGTTCGATCTCGACCTCGCGCAGCTCGAAGTCCGCAGTCGCTGGCAGTGGGCGCCCGAGCCGCACCAGGGCCAGCGTGCGCTGGCCCGTCAGGGCGTACCCGGCCGCACGCTCGGCGTCTGCAGCGAAGGCTTCGAACAGCCGCTCCGGCGCGCCGAGCAGCCACGAACTCGTGACCCCGTCGTGCTCGAGCTCGACGCCGCTGAAAGCCCGCTTGCTGCTGAACGGAACGCGGTGGATCGGCACGGCGCCGACATCCGGAAAGTGCGCCGCGAGCGAGCGAGCGGTCGCGTTCGCCGCGTCGTCCCTCGCGAAGACCGACAACGCGATGGCGTGGATCGGATCGGTCACGATCGGCACGACCTCGCGGAACGAGACCTGGCCGCTCGTGAGGGTTCCCGTCTTGTCCAGGCACAGAACGTCGACCCTGGCCAGGATCTCCACGGCGGCGAGTTCCTGAATCAGCACCTGCTTCTGGGCCAGCCGTAGGGCCGCGACACCGAAAGCGAGGCTGATGAGCAACACGAGCCCCTCGGGGATCATGCCGACGACGCTCGCAACGACATCCACGATGGCTTCGCGCCAGCGCCCGCCGGTGAGGCCGCCGTAGGCCATTGCCCTGGTGACGAGCACCAGCACCACGATCGGCCCGAGCACCCAGGAGATGTACACCAGGATGCGGTTGGTCGCCGTGCGCAACTCCGACTTCGCGAGCGAGTGCCGCCGAATCTCGGCCGTGAGCCGATTCGCATACGACGCCGCCCCCACAGCGGTGACCACGGCGAACCCTGTGCCGGTGGAGACCAGCGACCCGGAGAGGAGCGTCTCTCCCTCGTGCTTGGGAACAGGGTCCACCTCACCGGTGAGGAGCGACTCGTTCGCCGTCAGGTCGGTGGACTCGAGCACCGTCGCATCCGCCACGATCTGGTCACCGGGGCGCAGCACGATGGTGTCACCGAGCACCAAGTCGGCAGGGTCGAGCAGCACGGTCTCGTCGTCTCGGCGAACAGCGACCACGGGCGCTGCCAGCAGCGCGAGGCGATCGAGAGCGATCTTGGCGCGCAACTCCTGCACGATTCCGATGCCCGAGTTGATGATCACGATGCCGAAGAAGAACCCGTCGCGCAGATCGCCGAACACCGCGATCGCGGCGAAGCAGACCGTGAGGATGCCGTTGAACAGCGTGAAGACGTTGTCCCGGATGATGAACCAGAGCGGCCGGCTCGTCGTCGGCTTGGTGGCGTTGGTCTCGCCCCGCGCGACGCGCTCCGTTACCTCACTCCGGGTGAGGCCGCGCATAGACCGTTCGCACGAGCAGCCACGTGACCCAGAGGACGATCGCGTACAAGGGAACCCCGGTGATGAGTCTCGCAACGCCGAGAGCTTCGGTGAGGTTGGCGAAGTAGAGCGGTACTTCGACGGCCAGGCGGGCGCCGAACAGCGCAATCCAGAGCAGCGTGGCGATCACGGCCGTGCGGTACTTGCGCGCATCGCGCCGCCAGTCCTCGTCGCCGGTGATGAGGCTGGCGATGACGCCGATCAGCGGGCGGCGCGCGATCAGGCTCACGACAAGCACGGCCAGGAGAGCACCATTGATCAGGAACCCCGGTACGAAATTGCTGCGGCCCTCTCCGGTGAGCAGGGCGAGCACGGCCGAGATGCCCACGAGAACGAGGCCGACCACTGCCGATGACATCGGCGTGCGCGTGATGAGGCGCACGAGCACGAACACGACGCTCAGGCCGACCGGGATCGCGACCGCCAGCGGCACGTTCTTGGTGATCGTGTACACAACGGTGAAGCCGAGCACCGGTAGCACGGATTCGATGATGCCCCTCACGCCACCGACCGCGGAGAGCAGGGCACCCTTGCTCGGGGCCTCGCCGGGCGCGACCTTGCCCAGGCCGGAGTTCCGCGCAGCGTCGCGCAGCGCCTCCCGGAACGTGGGCTGCTTGTCGTCGGGCTGGTGGACGTCGCTCATCAGACCGGGGTCGGCGCAGCGTCGGCCGCGCCGGCGGCGGGCATGTGGAGCGGGATGAGGTCGCGCGGCGGCATCGGCGTGTTGCCACGCACCACCACGATGCTGCGGAACAGGTCCTCGATCTGGGCGGCGGCGGCGGCGTTCACGGCGCCCTCGCCCGCGATGACTCCGCGCAGGAACCAGCGTGGGCCATCCACTCCCACGAAGCGTGCGAGCCGGGTCGTGCCCGACTGCCCGGGGTTGTTCACCGGGATGTCGGCATGCACCTCAGGACCGAACGGCCCGTCGACAACGCGCGTGCTTCCACCCTGCTTCTGGATCTGGTCCACGATCTGCTGTCGGATCTCATGCCACAGCCCGCTCGAGCGCGGAGCGGCGAACGGCTGCACCTGGAGTGTGGAGCCGGCGTAGTCGAGTCCGACGGCGACCACACGCTTGCTGCCCTCCTCGACCTCGAGGCGCAGGTGCAGGTCGGGCCGCGGCACGATCTTCACCCCACCGAGGTCCACGTACGGTCGAACGGCGTTCGCCTCCGCCTCGTCGAGGGGCCCGGCCTCGGCGCGGTCCGCCGGTGCTGACTTCGGCTGTTCGGCTGCTTCGCCGAGTTCGCCGTTCTGGCCTGGAGCGATGTCGCTCATGGCTGTTCTCCTGATTCTGTTGCTCGATATCCGGTAGACCCGAAACCCGCGTCTCCGCGGTGGCTTCCCGGAAGCGTCTCCACCGGCACGAATCGAGCTCGCGACACCGGCATGACGATGAGTTGCGCAATGCGATCACCGACCGCCACAGGATACGACACTGACATGTCCGTATTCAGGAGGGTCACGCGGATTTCGCCGCGGTAGCCGGCATCCACTGTTCCGGGACTGTTGACGATGGTGATGCCGTGCTTCGCCGCCAGCCCGCTTCGGGGCACCACGAATGCGACGTACCCATCGGGCAGGGCGATCGACACGCCGGTACCCACGGTGGCCCGCGCGCCCGGAGCCAGCTCGACCGCCTCGTTCGCTGTGAGGTCGGCCCCGGCGTCCCCCGGATGCGAGTACTCGGGGGTCTGGCCACCAGAGATCAGGACGGGAACGTGATCGGTCACGTCACGAGGGTAGTGCAGAACAGCGGATGCCCAGAAAGTCTGGTCGAATAGGGGTATGACCAACTATCGCGAACGCCTGTGGCCCGCTCCCTGGCTCTTCATCGGCACCGCACTCGTGATCCCTGCGGCGCTGCTGGTCTTCCTGCCGATCAACCAGACCGTGGGAATCGTAGTGGCCATCGTGCTCTACGCGGGATGCGTGGGCGGGCTGCTGCTCGGATCCCCGGTTGTCGAAGTGACCGACACCGAATTCCGCGCCGGCCGGGCGCGCCTGCCGCTCGACGTGATCGGAGCCACGGAATCATTCCGCGGAGCGGAGGCCAGCGCTGAGCGCGGCACGCGCCTCGACGCACGCGCCTGGCTGATGATCCGCGGCTGGGTCGACCCCGTACTCAAACTGGAGATCGTCGACGAGCGGGATCCGGTGCCCTACTGGATCGTGTCGTCGCGGCGACCGGAGAAGGTCGCCGCGGCAATCGCGCAGGCCAGCGTGAAGAGCGGAAGTTAGGCCGCGCACTCCAGGCAGACCGGACCGAGCTTCGACTCGTGATCGATCTGGGAGCGGTGCTTCACCAGGAAGCAGTTCACGCAGGTGAACTCGTCAGCCTGCGGCGGGAGAACGACGACATCGAGATCGAGGTCGGAGAGATCCGCCCCGGCGAGTTCGAAACTACCCGGGTTATCGGCGTCATCAACGTCGACCGATCCCGACATCTTGTCCGGGACGCGCTCCTTCAGGGCCTCGATCGACTCGGAGTCGTCGTCGGTCTTTCGGGGTGCGTCGTAATCGGTTGCCATGCCCATCCACTTCTGTATGCGTCGTGTTTTCTTCGGTGTTCTAACGAAATCGGCGGGGACAGTGTGCATCAATCCATTCGGAATAGCAAACCACTGAAGGCCACTCGGCTCCGTCCGCCCGATTCAACTTCCGGCACGCCCGTTGTATTCCCCGGAATAGCGCCCGATCCGTGTCATTCTTAGGCCGATCAGCTATGGCTGGAGGTTTGTCGGTATGCAAGACCTGCGAGTAATCGGAGTTGAGAACGGGGCCCTTCTCGTCACGTCAGACGACGGGGGCCGCTTTAGGCTGCCCATTGACGAGGTGCTTCAGGCGAAGCTCCACCAGAGCCCACCGGAGCCGGGCGCAGGGCGCAAGCTCGCTCCCCGGGAGATTCAGGCGCACATTCGTTCGGGGATGTCCGCGCAGGATGTCGCGTCGATCACCGGCGTGCCCCTCGACTACATCCAGAAGTTCGAGGGTCCAGTTCTGGCCGAACGCGAGTTCGTGGTGCAGACCGCGCTCAACGTGCCGGTACACACAGCCATGGACACCGACCCGATGAGCCAGGGCACGACGTTCGGGTCTGCAATCCTTGAGCGTTTGCACGACCTGGGCGCGATGGGTGAGCGCTGGGCCAGCTGGAAGGACCTCACGACCGGTTGGATCGTCAAGCTCGCCTTCACTGCTGATCAGGTAGAGCACGACGCGCGGTGGCGCTTCGATCCCAAGAAGCTTGCACTGGCGCCCATGAACAACGAAGCCATCACCCTCTCCCAGCAGGGCGAGGCCCAGGGCGCCCTCATCCCGCGCCTCCGCGCCGTGAGCATTGACGAGCCGGTGGCCGCCAACCGCTTCGACAGTGGCGCCTTCGCCCTCGACGAGGAACCGGCTGAGCCCGCCCCATCCGTCGAGGTGATCGTGCGCGTCACTGAGCAGCGGAACATCGAGCAGCACGAGGAGCCCGCAGTCGGCAACCAGACAGCCGACCTGCTCGAGGCACTGCGGAGACGTCGGGGCGAACGGGAGTCTGCCACGTTCGATGAAGACGACATCATGTCGTCGCACCCGTCCACGGGGACTATTCGCCTGGTCGACGTGCAGCTACCGGAGTCTGAGCCAGACACCGGTCGCGCAACGGCTCCCCAGCCGATCGCGAAGGCACGCAAGGGCCGGGCGGCGATGCCGAGCTGGGACGAAATCGTGTTCGGCGCACGCCCCGACGACGACCTGGCCTGACGCTACTCGAATACGCCAAGCCTCAACAGGGGAACCTGCACCTCTGCGGGCGACCACGAGCCGTGCTGGCCGACCATCGCCAGACCGTGCGCGGTGGCGGTGCGACTGTCGTAGTACGCGATGTTCTTGCGCGCGGCCACCAGTAGGTCGCCGATCCTCGGCTCCACCTCGTCGCGCACCGGCCCGAACCAGTCGGCAGCGATCGCCTGCTCGCGGGTAGCAACCCACGAGCGATCCGACTCGGAATCGCGCCAGGCGGCGATGAGACGCTCGCGCCCTGCAATCGACAGGTCGGGCTCGAAGTGCAGCTGCAGGCAGCGTGGGTCACCCGCGACGAACCGCACGCCGTCGACCAGCTGCGGTGCCGTGTCGATCAGGATGTGCCCGTGCTGCGGCACGTCCACGATGCCGTGGTCTGCGGTGACGAGCATCCCGTCGGACGGGCCGAGCGCAACGCGCGTGATTGCGGCATCCAGGGTTTCGAGTGCCCTCGTCCACTCCCCCGATTCCCAGCCGAAGGTGTGTGCCGCCATGTCCAGTTCGGGTACGTAGACGTAGACGAGAGCGGCGTCGACAGTTGCGGCGAGCTCCAGCCGGTCGCCGATCGACGCCCCGGCGAGGTACGTCGCGCCGCGCAGCACTGCGGCAGAGAATCCGGAGCCGCTGTAGCGCGCGGGGCCGATCGCGACCGAAGCGATGCCGGCATCCGCTGCGCGTTCGAAGACCGTGCGCTCACGCTGCCAGGTGAGCGGATCGATGCGTTCGTCCCAGCCCGACAGCTGGTTCACGACGCGATCGTTCGCACCATCCAGCACCGTGTAGCCGACCATGCCGTGCTGGCCGGGGAGCGTACCGGTGGCCAGGGTCGCGAGGGCCGACGCGGTCGTGGTGGGGAACCCGGAGTCGATCACCGACTTCGCCGACATGAACCCGGAGAGCGTACGTGCGTGCCCGGCTCGAGCCCGGAGAGAGGCGGCGCCGAGACCGTCGACGAGGAGCACGATCGTCTTGTTCGCCCGCGGAAGCGCTGCGCTGTTCGGCTCCGCACGCAGTGCAGCGAGGCAACTTGGCAACACGTCGGCAAGGCTCAACCGGTCTCTTTTTGGCGCCGGTAACATGGGGGCAATCCTATGACTACTCCCGAATCACCGACCTCAGCCAACGGCACGAGCTCCCCCGAAAACACCGGCGAGCGCATCGAAGACGTCGATGTCTCTGCCGAGATGCAGGGCTCGTTCCTCGAATACGCCTACTCCGTCATCTACTCACGCGCGCTGCCCGATGCCAGGGACGGGCTCAAGCCCGTGCAACGCCGCATCCTGTACCAGATGACCGAGATGGGTCTGCGCCCGGATCGCGGCCATGTGAAGTCGTCACGCGTCGTGGGCGACGTGATGGGCAAGCTCCACCCACACGGCGACGCATCGATCTACGACGCGATGGTGCGCCTCACCCAGGACTTCGTGTTGCGCGTACCGTTGATCGACGGCCACGGCAACTTCGGAACTCTCGACGACGGCCCCGCCGCCCCGAGGTACACCGAGGCGCGACTGCAGGCGGCCGCGCTCGCCATGACCGACGGCCTCGACGAGGACGTCGTTGAGTTCGTGCCCAACTACGACAACTCGCTCATGCAGCCCTCGGTGCTGCCTTCCGCCTTCCCGAACCTGCTGGTGAACGGGGCGAGCGGCATCGCGGTGGGCATGGCCACCAACATGGCGCCGCACAACCTCATCGAGGTCGTCGCGGCCGCGCGCTACCTGCTCGACAACCCCGACGCATCGCTCGAGGACCTCATGGCGTTCGTGCCTGGCCCCGACCTGCCCACCGGCGGCACCATCATCGGCCTCGATGGCATCAAGGATGCGTATGCCACCGGCCGCGGCGCGTTCAAGACCCGCGCGAAGGTGACCGTCGAGTCGATCACGGCCCGCAAGACCGGGCTCGTGGTGACCGAGCTACCGTTCCTGATCGGCACCGAGCGCGTGATCGAGAAGATCAAGGATGGGGTGAACTCCAAGAAGATCAGCGGCATCTCGGATGTCACCGATCTGACCGACCGCCGGCACGGCCTGCGACTCGTCATCGGCATCAAGACCGGCTTCAGCCCGGACGCAGTGCTCGAGCAGCTGTATCGGCTCACTCCGCTCGAGGACAACTTCAGCATCAACAACGTAGCCCTCGTCGGCGGCGGACCGAAGACCCTCGGGCTGAAGGAACTGCTGCAGGTCTATCTCGACCACCGGCTGATCGTGATCCGCCGGCGCAGCGAGTTCCGTCTCGCGCGTCGCAAGGAGCGACTGCACCTGGTCGAGGGTTTGCTGATCGCGATCCTCGACATCGACGAGGTCATCCAGGTGATCCGCCAGAGCGACGATAGCGAGCAGGCGCGAGTGCGGCTGATCGACGTGTTCGACCTCAGCGAGCTGCAGGCCGAGTACATTCTCGAGTTGCGCCTACGTCGACTCACCAAGTTCAGCCGCATCGAACTCGAGACCGAAGCTGAGAAGCTGCGGGCGGAGATCGACCTGCTCGAGGGCATCCTGGCCGACCCTGCGCGCATCCGGCAGCTGGTGTCTGAGGAGCTTGAGGAGGTTGCCGAGAAGTTCGGCACGCCGCGACGCACCCTGCTCACCGAGGCACGCGGGGTGCCGGTCACGGCCGCCGCCGCACGCAAGAACACCCCGATTCTCGAGATAGCGGATGCCCCGTGCGAGGTGCTGCTCTCCACGACCGGCCGCGCAATCCGGGTCGACGTCGGCGAGGGCGGGATGGACGCTCCGGCTCGTCGCCGCACCAAGCACGACGCGATCCTCTCCCGGATCACGACGACGAGCCGCACCGAGATCGGGGCGATCACGAGTCTCGGCCGGCTCATCCGCTTCACCGCTGTCGACCTGCCGAGCGTTCCGACCAACTCGATCCAGCTTGCCGCGGGCGCGAAGATCAGCGAGTACCTCGCAATCGGCAGCAAGGAGCGCGTGCTCGGCTTCGTCTCGCTCGATTCGGAGCTGCCGATCGCGCTCGGCACCCGCCAGGGCGTCGTGAAGCGGATCTCCCCCGGCGGCTACCCGTCCCGTCCGGACTTCGAGGTCATCGCGCTCAAACCCGGCGACGAAGTCGTCGGCGTGGCCCAGGGCGGCGACGCGGACGAACTCGTACTCGTCACGTCAGACGCCCAACTGCTGCACTTCGCGGCGTCCGCGGTGCGGCCGCAGGGAGTCTCGGCCGGCGGCATGGCCGGCATCAACGTCGGCGCGAAGGCCGCGGTGATCTTCTTCACGGCGCTCGCCTCGATGACGGATGCCGTGGTCGCCACGGTCTCGACCTCCACCGCGACCATCGCGGGCGCCGACCCCGGTCGCGCGAAGGTGTCACTGCTCACCGAGTTCCCGGGAAAGGGACGGGCCACCGGCGGCGTTCGCGCACACACCTTCCTCAAGGGCGAGGACGTGCTGGGCGTCGCCTGGGTCGGCACCGCGCCCGCGCTGGCGAGCGGCATGGACGGCTCTGCACGCGTCCTCCCCGATGCGGGCGCCAAGCGTGACGCGTCCGGCACCGCGCTCGACGGGGTGGTCGGCACGATCGGGTCGTCGATCTAGCGACCTCGCTTCAGCGCATCACACGTGTGGCACGAACTCCTGCCAGGCGATGCGGCGCTCTGCACGGGGGTCGGCCTCGACCCGGTCCGCTGTGTCGATGATGAGCGTGCGACGCTTGCGCGGCGTGTATCTGGGCCACTGCGGGCCGGGATCGCCGGATGCGGCGAACTGCAGCCAGGCCCGTTGCATCCGCTGGCCGGCGCGTTTGAATGCCCGACGCCCACCAAGCGCACCCATCGCCCTGCCGAATGGACCGTTCATACGGTCGAACAGGGCGAAGAGCTCGAGGCCGTGCGTGGCGTCGAAGCCGGCAAGACGCACCAGGCGCGGCGCGATGTCGAAGCGGTAGAAGTACACCGGGGCGAACTTCGCGTGACGTTCCGCGACTTTGATCGTCGGGTACCAGAACGCGTAGTCACCGCCGAAGTCGGCAGCCGGGCGGCGCGCCGGCAGGCCCGGGTACTGGGCTTTCACCGCTTTGCGCGCCTTCTTCTTCGTCCTGGCGAAGATCGCGCGGATGCGCGATGGCGTCGTCGCGAGAATGTCGAGCCGCCCGCGGAACAGCGCACCCTCACGGTCGTTCGTGCCGATGATGAGCGGCACCGGATGCGCCCGCCCGAACTTGAAGGCGTCGAGGGGCCGTTCCGGCAGGTAGTCGCCGTCGATCACCGGGCAGAGGGCGATGGTCCCGGGCTGGGCGTCGGGGGCGCGGAGCTGCATCCGCGTGGTCGCCGCCACGAGGTCCTCCACTGCAGCGGTGGCCAGCAGCTCGCCCGCGTCCTCCGGCGACGTGCTGTCTGTGCTGGAGTCGTCGATCCGCTCGCTCAGGAGTTCGACGTAGTCGGCAGCCCATTGCGCCGTGAGTTCCTTCGGGTAGATCGCGTTCGGCGGGGAACTCTGTGCGATGGCGCGCACGAACAGTCCCCGCGCGGCGGGCACCGTCATGAGGGTCGTGACAGCGTTGGCGCCAGCGGACTCCCCGAACAGCGTCACGTTTGCGGGATCCCCGCCGAAGGCAGCCGCGTTGTCGCGCACCCACTCGAGCGCCGCCACCTGGTCGCGCAGCCCCAGGTTGCTCTCGAACGGGCGCTCGGGCGTGGCGAACCGGGTGAAGTCGAGGTAGCCGAGCGCCCCAAGCCGGTAGTTGAAGTTGACGAACAGCACGCCACCGCGAGCCAGCCCTTCGCCCTGCCTTCCAATCTCCCGCGAAGATCCGACACTGTACGCGCCGCCGTGGATCCACAGCATCACCGGCAGCTTCTCTCCGGTCGGCGGCGCGATCACGTTCAGGGTGAGGCAGTCCTCGGACATCGGGATGCCGGCCGCGACGCCGATGAACTGTCCGTTGCGGTCCTGCGGGGCGACGGGCCCGAAGTCCGTGGCGTCACGAACGCCGTGCCACGGCACAACCGGGCGCGGTGCACGGAACCGGAGCGGGCCGACCGGCGGCGCTGCGTATGGAATGCCGCGCCACATCCGCAGCCCGCGACGCACGGTGCCTTCGACTTCGCCACCAGTTACGGTCAGTCGCAAACGAGAGGGCACCCGGAGAGTCTAGGCAGCCTGCATGAACAGGGGATAACTAGTCGAGCGCCACGATCTCGACCTCGAAGCCGTGCGCGTCCTCCAGGTACGCCGCGTAGTGCTCCGCTCCACCGGCGAATGGATGGCGATCCGGGAACAGGAGTGTCCACCCGTGGTCGCCCGCAGAATCCACGAGTGCGTCGAGTGCAGGCTGGCCGTCGATGGTGACCGCCAGGTGGTTCATGCCGGGTCGAAGGCGGTCGTGGAAGTCGCCGGTCATGTCCGGCGACTGCTCAATCACGACATAGGTTCCGTCGCCGGCTCGCCA
>JBDUEC010000021.1:0-18053 GCA_040002655.1 Rhodoglobus sp.
TGAAACGGGTCGATCGACCATTCCCCGGAGTCCGTCTTCAGAAGAAGACAAGGCAGACCGGATGACCGAGACAGCAAGCTACGAGCCGGCGATGCGCCGCGCTCTGGAGCTCGCGGCGAATGGCCCGTCTCGCGGGGTCAATCCCCAGGTTGGCTGCGTTCTCCTCTCCTCCACCGGCGAGATCGTCGCAGAGGGTTGGCACCGCGGCGTCGGCACCCCGCATGCCGAGGTGGATGCGCTCAGCAAGGTCGGCGGTCGCGCCGAGGGACTCACGGCGGTCGTCTCGCTCGAACCCTGCAACCACTACGGCCACACCGGTCCGTGCAGCGAGGCGCTGATCGCCGCCGGTATCGCACGCGTCGTCTACGCCGTGTCCGACCCAGGCGTTCGCTCGGGCGGTGGCAGCGAGCGGCTGAAGGCAGCCGGGGTCGACGTGGTCTCCGGTGTGCTCGCGGATGAGGTCTCAGAGTTCCTGCGGCCGTGGCTCATTGCCACGTCACTGCAGCGGCCGTTTGTGACCGTGAAGTGGGCGTCCAGCCTGGACGGCAGGGCCGCAGCCGCGGACGGTTCCAGCCAGTGGATCACCGGCACGGCATCCCGCCAGCGCGTGCACGAGCAGCGCGCCCAGCACGACGCCATCGTGGTGGGCATCGGCACGGTGCTCGCCGACGACCCCGCGCTCGCCGCGCGCGGCGACGCGGGGGAGCTGCTGGCCGAGCAGCCGGTTCCCGTGGTGATCGGCCTGCGCCCAATACCGGCCGGCGCGAAACTGCGCAGCCACCCCGCCGGACTGGTCGAGACCGGCAGCCGGGACGTGGCCGCGATCCTTTCCGACCTGTTCGCGCGCGGCATCCGCACCGTCTTCGTCGAGGGCGGGCCGACGATTGCGAGCGAATTCATCCGCCTCGGGTTCGCCGACGAGCTCAGCATCTACCTCGGCCCGCTGCTGCTCGGCGGCCCGAAGACAGCGATCGGCGACCTCGGCGTCAGCGGCATTGCCGGCGCCCACCATCTCAGAATCACAGCGGTCGAATCGCTCGGCGACGACCTGCTGGTCAGCGCTCGCACAGACAGTGCACGACCAAAGGAAGGCAACTGATGTTCACGGGAATCATCGAAGAACTGGGCGAGATCACCGCCTGGGATCGCGACGGCGATGCCGCGCGCATCACGGTGAAGGCCCCGATCGCGGTGTCTGACGCCGAGCACGGCGACTCGATCTCGGTGAGCGGGGTGTGCCTCACGGTGGTCGACCAGGGCCACGACTGGTTCACAGCGGATGTCATGGCCGAGACGATCGCGATGTCCACTCTGAAGACCGCGGCCATCGGCCAGCGCGTCAACCTGGAGCGCGCCGCCCAGGTGGGCGACCGCCTCGGCGGACACATTGTGCAGGGTCACATCGACGGCACCAGCGAGTTGCTCGCGGTCGAGCCGGGCAGCGCCTGGCGTGTGCTGCGGTTCAGCCTCGCCCGCGACCTCGCGCCGCTCGTGGCTAACAAGGGTTCGATCGCCGTTGACGGAGTCTCGCTCACGGTGAGCGCGGTCGGTGACGACTGGTTCGAGGTGTCCCTGATTCCGGAGACCCTCGAGGTGACCACGCTCGGCTCCAAGGTCGTCGGGGACGCCGTGAACATCGAGACCGACATCCTGGCCCGCCACGTCGAACGCATGCTGCACCTCGGCCGCCAGGCGGATGCCCCCACCAGTTCAGTCATTGGATTCACCAGCAACGAAAGGACGAGCGCATGAGCCTCGCCGACATCCCCACCGCCATCGAGGCCCTTCGCGAAGGGCGACCAATCATCGTCGCCGACGATGAGGGCCGTGAGAACGAAGGCGACGTGATCATCGCCGCCGAACTTGCCAGCCAGGAGTGGGTGGCCTGGATGGTCAAGAACACCTCTGGCTTCATCTGCGCGCCGATGACCAACGAGATAGCGGATGCGCTGAATCTGCCCCCCATGGTCAGCCTCAACGAGGACCCGCGTGGCACTGCGTACACGGTCTCCGTGGATGCTGCCGACCGCCTCAGCACCGGCATCAGCGCGTCTGACCGGGCCCACACCCTGCGGGTGCTCGCCAACCCGGAGTCCGGGCCGGCGAACCTGCATCGGCCCGGTCACATCCTGCCGCTGCGCGCGGCGGATGGCGGCGTGCAGCAGCGGGACGGCCACACCGAGGCGGCGGTCGACCTCATGAAGCTCGCCGGGCTGCGACCGGTGGCGGCGATCTCTGAGATCGTGGCGGAGGACGGCGAAATGATGCGCCTGCCCGGGCTCCTCGAGCTCGGCGAGCGCGAGAACGTGCCGGTGATCACCATCGCGAGTCTCATCGACTGGCTGCAGGAGCACCACTGCGACGGCATCCCGGAGGCAGTCGCTCCGATTCCGGAGACGTCACGGGTGAACTTCGAGGTCGAGACGACGGTTCCGACGATCCACGGCACGTTCACGGTGCGCGCGTACCGGGACCGCTCGACCGGCGCAGACCACGTCGCGTTCATCAACGGGCCGGTCTTCGACAACACCCTGGTACGAGTGCACTCCGAGTGCCTGACCGGTGAAGCCTTCGGTTCACTCAAGTGCGAGTGCGGACCGCAGCTGCAGGCGGCGCTCGACACCATCCAGGCCGAGGGCGGCGTCGTCGTCTACCTGCGCGGCCACGAAGGTCGGGGCATCGGGCTCATCAACAAGCTCCGCGCCTACCGGCTGCAGGAGAGCGGCCTCGACACCCTGGACGCGAACCTGGCCCTCGGGCTGCCGGCCGATGCTCGCGACTACGGTGCTGCCACCGCGATCCTCAAGGATCTGGGCCTCTCCAACATCCGCCTGCTCAGCAACAACCCGGAGAAGAAGCGCCAGCTCGAGGAGCGTGGCATTGTCGTCACCGAACTCGTACCGCTCGTGGTGGGCGTCGGCGCCGACAACGAGGGCTACCTCGATGCGAAGCGCGACCGCATGGGCCACGCACTCCCCTCCCACGAAGTACTCGACGAGGCGCTCGCCTCCTCACGGAAAGGCAACTCATGAGCGGCGCAGGAGCCCCGAGCATCACCAATGACGGCACCGGACTCAAGGTGACGATCGTTGCCGGTCTCTGGAACACCGAGATCGCGGAGGGGCTGCTCGCGGGCGCCCACCGGGCTCTGGCAGAGGCGAAGGCCGACGTCACAGAGATCCGGGTGCCGGGGAGCTTTGAGTTGCCGGTCGTGGCCAAGGCTGCGCTGGACGCCGGAGCGGATGCCGTGGTCGCGCTCGGCGTGATCATCCGTGGCGGCACCCCGCACTTCGAATACGTGTCGGATGCCGCGACCAGCGGTCTGACGCAGGTGGCCATCCTCACCGGCAAGCCGGTCGGCTTCGGGGTGCTCACCCTCGATGACGAGCAGCAGGGGCTCGACCGTGCCGGGCTCCCTGGCTCGAAGGAAAACAAGGGCGCAGAGGCGGCCGAGGCGGCCATCGCCACGGCGATCGCACTGCGCTCGATCCGCCAGTAGGGTTTTTGCATGGCAACGAACCTCGGTCGCATCAGTCCCACCCGCGTTCTCATCGTGTTCGCGGCGCTGGTGGCCCTGGTGCTGGCGGGCGGATTTGTGTGGAAGCACTGGTTCGCCCCACACCCGTTGCCGGCGATCTCGAGCATCGAGTACCACCAGTACCAGGCCATCCTCGACTTCGATGACGCGGAGTACACCCAGGATGACGCGGGCGAACTCGCGAAGTTCGAGCAGTTGCTCACCACGTACGACGTGACCCCCGGCGTGACCCAGACCGCCCCGCAGGACGGCTGCAGCGGAGGGCTCAGCACTACCGCGACTGTGGTTTACCACGACAAGTCGACGGCCAAGATGTTCATCTCGTCGTGCGATTCGAGCAACGTGTTCGCCGGCAAGGCCAACGATCTCTTCACCGAGTGGCGCAAAGCCGCCGGCGGCAAGTAGCCGACCTGTAGTCAGTCCAGGAACAGGGCGCGCAGCCTGCGCGTCGTGAATACCAGCCCGACAGCGACCATCACGACGTAGTAGAGCACGTGGATGAGCATGGCCGGTCCGATCGCGCCGGTCGTCAGACCCCGCACCAGCTCCACCCCGTGCCACAGGGGCAGCGCCTGGATCAGCCACTGGATCGGCACCGGATACACCGTCAGCGGGTAGAACGTCGCTGAGAACAGGAACATCGGTAGGAGCACGAACTGCACCCACTCCATCTGCTGGAAGCTCTTCAGGTAGCTGGTGATGCCCATCCCGAGGCTCGCGAAGCCGAACGCGACCAGCAGGATGGCGGGGAGGGCGAGCAGGGCAGTCCAGGCCAGGTTCAGCCCGAGGGCCTGCATCACGAGCAGGAACGTGGTGCCGTATGCGGCCCCGCGCAACAGCGCGAGCGAGATCTCGCCGAGCGCGACATCCAGTGGGCCAAGCCGGGTCGCGAGCATGCCCTGGTAGAGCTTGCCGAAGTGCATCTTGAAGAACACGTTCCACGTCGAGTCGTAGATCGCACCGTTCATCGCGGAGACCGCAAGCAGGGCGGGCGCAATGTAGGCCGGATACGGGATCTCGTGGCCGAAGGAGTCGGTGACGGTGCCGATGTAGCTGCCGAGCCCGATGCCAAGGGCGAGCAGGTAGAACACGGGCTCGAAGACGCCCGTGAGAACGATGATCCAGTTGGTGCTGCGGGTCGCGAGCAGGCCGCGACCGACCACCGCACGGGCGTTGCCCGAGTACAGTGCGCGCACACCGCCGCTTGACCGCGCGGCCCTCACCTGCGTGTCGGCGGTCACTTGTTCAACCTCTTCGCCACGTTGCGGATGCACAACTGCCACCCGAATACGCCGAGCCCAGCGAGGTACACGATGTGGATGCCCGTCAGCCAGATTGGCTCGGTGGGCCCGTACGCGAACTGCCGCCCCAGCTCGCTCGCATGCCACAGGGGCGACAGCCAACCGATCCATTGCAGGAAACCGGGGAGCTGCGTCAGCGGGAACACGGTGCCGCTGAACAGGGTCAGTGGAAGAATCACGGTGCGCTGCAGGATGGCGAACTGCCCTCGGTCCTCCTGGATGGTCGCCGAATAGGCCGCCACCGGGGCGAATGCGAAACCGGCGAGCAGCCCCGCCACAATCGTGAGCACTCCCCAGCCGTTCGAGATCGCACCGAAGGCGAGCATGACCACGAAGTAGATGGTCGTCGTCATCAGCATCCGCAGCAGCACGAACAGCATGATGCCGTCGACGATCTGCCTCGGTGTGATCGGCGAGGAGTTCATCGCGACGTATGTGGGGTTCCACTTCAACCCGAGCAGGATGCCGAAGGTGTACTCCTCCATCGCCACGAGCAGCGCCGCCGACGCCAGCAGGGCAGGGGCCACGAACTGCAGGTAGGTCACACCGTTCGGCCCGACATTCTGCGTGATGAGCGTCGCCAGCCCCACGCCGAAGGCGAAGAGGTACAGAACCGGGGTGCCGAGCGCCGTGGCGATGAGCGTGCCGATGTAACCGCGCATCCCCCGGATCTTGTGCTCGGTGACGTACCACGCGCCCCAGCGCTGGTAAGCGGTCGAGCGTGTCGAGACCGTCATTCGACCAGGGTCCGTCCGGTCAGACGCAGAAACACATCCTCCAGGCTGGAGCGGCGCACCAGACTGGTCATCGGCTCCAGTCCGCGACGGGTGACCTCAACGAGGGCCGCCTCGCCGTCTTCGGAGTAGATCAGGATGCGATCCGGCAGCACCTCGAGCCGGCCAATGCCCTCGAGCTTCTCAGCGGCACCCGCGTTCTTGTCCGAACCGAAGCGGACCTCGAGCACCTCTTTGCTTGAGTGCTCCCGGATGAGTGCCGCCGGCGAGCCCTCCGCCATGATCGTGCCCTTGTCGACGACGACGAGCCGGTCGCAGAGTTGCTCGGCCTCATCCATGTAGTGGGTGGTGAGTACGAGGGTCGTGCCGCGCTCCTTGAGCCGGAACAACCGATCCCAGAGAATGTGGCGAGCCTGCGGATCCAGGCCGGTCGTTGGCTCATCCAGCAGCAGGATGCGCGGGTCGTTGATCAGGGCGCGCGCGATGGTGAGCCGCCGCTTCATGCCGCCGCTCAGGTCGTCGACCTTTGCCTTCGCCTTCTCGGTGAGCTGGGCGAACTCGAGAAGCTCGTCGGCACGCTCGGCAACCCGGGCCCGTGGCAGGCCGAAGTAGCGGCCGTAGACGATGAGGTTGTCGCGCACGCGCAACTCGGTGTCCAGGTTGTCTGCCTGCGGCACCACACCGAGCTGCGAACGGATCTCGGGGCCGTGCTCGTTCGGGTCCATGCCGAGAATGGTGAGGTCGCCGCTCGTGCGCGTCGAGACCGCTCCGACCATACGCATGGTCGTGGACTTGCCCGCGCCGTTCGGCCCGAGCAACCCGAAAGATTCGCCGGGCGCGACCTCGAAGGAGATGCCGTCGACCGCGGCGAACTCCTTGTACTTCTTTGTGAGCGACGTTGCAGTGATGACGGGAGCTGGCACGGTTAATGAGCCTATCCGCAGCCGCCGACAGGCCGAATCCCCCATTCCACCTCGCTGGCACGTCGGCACCGACGCGAATGTCTGTGTGGTCGGTGGCACCACCGGGTACTAGTCAACCAAAGTTGACCTGGTCCCTGACGTCAACTACGGTTGACGTCATGGACACCGGAACCATTCATGAGCTCGCGGCAAACGCGGGCTCGGATGACCCCATCCAGGCGCTGAACGCGATCGCGGAGCTTAACCGCGAGCTCGATCGCGTCGAAGCCGTGACGGTGCGGCGCGCGCGGAACGTGGGCGCCTCCTGGCAGCTCATCGCGCTCGCGCTGGGCGTCTCCAAGCAGGCGGTCCACAAGAAGTACGGCAAGAACTAGCAAACTACGCCGCCCGGAGTACGAGTACTCCCGCGCGCCACGAAAGACTGGAACTATGAGCACCACAGCAGAAGAACGCCGTTCACCCTTCGCCCGCGGGAAGAAGGATGACGGGCCCCGCGCTACGTTCGGCCAACTGCTGCCCTACCTGTTGGAGCACAAGAAGAGTCTCGTCTTCGCCGTCGCCCTGAGCATCCTGGCCGCGGGAGCCTCACTCGCCCAGCCACTGCTGGTGCAGCAGGTGATCGGCGCGGTGCGGGACGGCCGGGCTCTCGGCATGCTCGTGGTGGCCCTCGTGGCCCTCGTCGTGGTCTCCGCAGTGCTCAGCGGCTCACAGCACTACCTCCTGCAGCGCACGGGCACGAGCGTCGTGCTCTCGGCCCGCCGGCAGCTCGTGCGACGAATGCTTCGGCTGCCGATCAGCGAGTTCGACGTTCGGCGCACCGGCGACCTGGTGTCGCGAGTTGGCTCCGACACCACGCTGCTCTATGCGGTCATCACCCAGGGACTCGTGGATGCAGTGGGCGGCGCGCTCCTCTTCGTGGGTGCCCTCATCGCCATGCTCCTGATCGATCCCCTCCTGCTCGGCCTCACCGTGCTGGTGATCGCGGTGGCCGTGGTCACAGTCGTGCTCCTCTCCGGGCGGGTGCGGGTGGCCAGCCGCAAGCAGCAGGAGAAGGTTGGGGATCTCGCCGCCTCGGTCGAGCGCAGCCTCAGCGCCATCCGCACGGTGCGGGCGTCCAATGCCACCGACCGCGAGATCGCCGCCGTCGAGAAGGACGCGGAGGGCGCTTGGCGCATGGGCATCCAGGTCGCGAAGATCTCCGCGCTCGTCGTTCCGATCGCCGGGATCGCCCTGCAGGTCGCGCTCCTGGTGGTACTCGGCGTGGGCGGGTTCCGTGTCGCAAGCGGTGCGATCCAGATCGAGAGCCTGATCACGTTCATCCTCTACCTGTTCATGATGATCATGCCCCTCGGCCAGGCCTTCGGTGCGATCAACTCCGTCAACCAGGCGCTCGGTGCGCTCGGGCGCATCCAGGAGATCGTCTCGTTGCCCAGCGAGACGGAAGGGGACGCGGCCATCACACCCGCCCCCGCCATCCAGTCGGATGCGGCGATCAGCTTCGAGCAGGTCGAGTTCGGCTACCCGGACAACTCGGTCGTCGCGGCCCTTGAGAGCGACATTGCCTCGATCGAGCGCAAGGACGCACCGATCGACCTCACCGTGCTCCACGGAATCTCCTTCTCCGCCGAGCGCGGCAAGCGCACGGCTCTGGTGGGTCCGTCCGGCGCGGGCAAGAGCACCATCCTCGCGTTGATCGAGCGCTTCTACGACCCGACCGCTGGCGTCGTGCGCCTCGGTGGCATCGACATCCGCGGGCTGGATCGGCAGGACCTGCGCTCACAGATCGGCTACGTCGAGCAGGACGCGCCGGTGCTGGCCGGCTCGATCCGGCAGAACCTGCTGCTCGGGGCTCCCGATGCCACCGATGAGCAGTGCGTCGAGGTGCTGCGCTCGGTGAACCTCCTGGAGGTGCTCGATCGCAACCCGGCCGGACTCGACGCGGCCGTCGGAGAGGACGGCGTCATGCTCTCCGGGGGCGAGCGCCAGCGTCTGGCGATCGCGCGCACCCTGCTCGCGGCACCGCCGATCCTGCTGCTCGATGAGTCGACCTCGTCGCTCGATGGCCTCAACGAGCAGATGCTGCGCGAAGCGATCGATGCCGTCGCCGAGAACCGCACCCTGATCGTGATCGCGCACCGGCTATCCACCGTGGTCGACTCCGACCAGATCGTGGTGCTTGAGCACGGTCGTGTCGTCGGAACGGGAACCCACTCCGAGCTCGTGAAGTCGACGCCGCTGTACAAGGAGCTGGCCAAGCACCAGTTGCTGGTCTAGCTGAGCGCGTACATCGCCACGGCGGCCGTGGCCGCCACGTTGAGGGAATCGATGCCGTGCGCCATCGGGATCTGCACGATGGTGTCCGCGGCGGCGATCGCCTCCGCGGTGAGACCCTCACCCTCTGCGCCGAGCACGAGGGCGACCCGCTCCGGCGCGTGTGCCGAGAACTCGCGCAGCGTCACGGCATCGGCGGTGAGTGCGAGCGCCGCCACGTGGAATCCGGATGCGACCAGCAGCTCGCGCGCGGAGGCCCAGTCCCCGAGTCGCGCCCACGGCACCTGCAGCACCGTCCCCATCGAAACCCGGATCGCACGGCGGTAGAACGGGTCGGAGCAGCGTGGGGTCACGAGCACGGCATCCGCACCGATTGCAGCGACCGAACGGAAGATCGCACCCACGTTGGTCGGGTCGGCGACATTCTCCAGGATCACCACGCGCTTCGCCGTGGCCAGAAGCGACTCGACAGACGGGAGTTGCGGGCGGTGCATTGAGGCGATGAGCCCGCGATGCAGCAGGTAACCGGTGAGTTGCTCGAGCAGTTCGCCCGGACCGCTGAACACCGGCACCTCCTCGCCGACGAGGGCGACCGCCTCGTCCACCGTGCCGCCGAGGGCCAACACCGCGCGCGGCCGGTGTCCGGCGCGCAGCGCCCGCTCGAGCACGAGGGCCGACTCCGCGATGTAGATGCCGTCGCCGCTCTTCTTGAGGGCGACATCCGTCTGGTGTGAGAAGTCGGAAAGGCGCGGGTCGCTGAGATCCACGATCTCGATGACGGGCACTAGCCCCCCGGACCGTTGTAGACGGAACAGTCTCCCGACGGGTCATCGCACACCGGATGTGTGGGGGGCGCGTACGACGTGAGGAAGACGGCTACCACCACGATCACGGCCCCGATCATGAGGCCCACGAAGACGAGCAGCCCGACCAGGAGCACCGGACGGGTGCGCTCGGCATCCACCTCGGTGGCGGCGGGCAGCTCGTCGTTCTGCGACATCAGGCGAACGGGTCGGGCGTCAGCACGTACTTGGTCTCGAGGTACTCGTGGATGCCCTCCAGACCGCCCTCGCGACCCACCCCCGACTGCTTCACACCGCCGAACGGTGCCGCCGCGTTGGACACCACGCCGACGTTGAGGCCCATCATGCCGGTCTCGAGGCTCTCCACAAGGCGCAGTCCACGCGCGAGATCCTTGGTGAACACGTAGCTCACGAGGCCGTACTCGGTGTCGTTGGCCTTCGCCACGGCATCCGCTTCGTCGGTGAACGGCACGATCGTCACGACCGGTCCGAAGATCTCCTCGCGCAGGATGTCGCTGCCCGCGACCACGCCGGTCAGCACAGTCGGCTCGTAGAAGCTTCCTGCCCCCTCGACGCGGGCGCCACCGGTGACCAGGGTCGCTCCGCGCTGCACGGCCTCCTGCACCAGCTCGTCGGCCTTGTCGACTGCACCGTCGTTGATGAGCGGGCCGATCGTGACGCCGGGCTCGGTGCCCCGTCCAACTGTGAACGCCTTCACCCGGTCAGTGACCCTGCGGGCGAACTCGTCGGCGATCGACTCGTGCACGATGAACCGGTTGGCTGCGGTGCAGGCCTGGCCGATGTTGCGGAACTTCGCGATCAGGGCGCCCTCGACGGCCTTGTCGAGATCGGCGTCTTCGAAGACCACGAACGGCGCGTTGCCGCCGAGCTCCATCGACGTGCGCAGCACGTTCTCGGCCGCCTGCTTGATGAGGGTCTGGCCCACAGCGGTCGAGCCGGTGAAGCTCAACTTGCGCAAGCGGGAGTCGGAGATGATGGGCGCAGAGACGTCGCGGGAGGTAGACGTGGTCAGCACATTGAGCACGCCGCCCGGCAGCCCCGCGTCCTCGAGCAGTTTCGCGAAGTACAGCGTCGTGAGCGGGGTCAGCTCCGCCGGCTTGATGATGGCCGTGCACCCGGCCGCGAGGGCGGGTGCAACCTTTCGGGTGGCCATCGCGAGCGGGAAGTTCCACGGGGTGATGAGGTACGACGGACCCACCGGCAGGTGGGTGACGATCATGCGACCGGTGCCCTCCGGGTTCTTGCCATAGCGACCGGAGATGCGCACGGCCTCCTCGCTGAACCAGCGCAGGAACTCGCCGCCGTAGGTCACCTCGCCACGTGCCTCGGCGAGCGGCTTGCCCATCTCCATCGTCATGAGCAGGGCGAACTCGTCCGCGCGCTCCTGCAGCAGGTCGAACGCCCTGCGCAGGATCTCGCCGCGCACCCGTGGTGCTGTCGCGCCCCACGCGGCCTGGTGCTCGGCCGCAGAATCCATCGCCCGCTTCGCATCGTCGACGGATGCATCCGCGATCGTCAGTAGTACAGCTCCCGTGGCGGGGTCGTGCACGTCGATCGACCGGCCCGAGGTGGACTCCACCCACTCCCCACCGATGTAGAGCTGGGTCGGGACCTTCTGGAGAAGCTCTGCTTCGCTCATCACGGTGACTCCTTGGAGATCAGTTCGATGCCCGCGGCCTCCATGGTCGCGAGCGCTGCGGTGGTGGTCTGCGGGGCTACCCCCGCGACGAGATCGGTGATCACGCGAACCGTGCGCCCTGTCTCGCGCGCGTCGGTCGCCGAGGCGAGCACGCAGTAGTCTGTGGCGATTCCCGCGACGTCGATCTCGGTCACGCCACGGCGGTCGAGCTCGTCCAGGAACGGCACGCCCGCATCGGTCACACCCTCGAAGATCGAGTACGCAGGGCGACCCTGGCCCTTGCGCACATGCACGTCGATCAGGGTCGTGTTCAGGGCCGGGTGGTACTCGGCGCCGGGTGTGCCCGCGACACAGTGCACCGGCCAGGTATCCACGTAGTCCGGATCGGCCGAGGTTGCGAAATGTCCGCCATTGTCGTTCTCAGCGTCGTGCCAGTCCCGTGAGGCGAACACCACGTCGTACCGGCCCGGATGCGCGGCCAGATAGTCAGTGATGCCAGCGGCGACAGCGCCGCCACCCTCGACCCCCAGGGCGCCCCCCTCGGTGAAGTCGTTCTGCACGTCGATGACGAATAGGGCGCGCATCAGTTGTTCGACAGGTTGTCGCCGCAGTTGAACACTCCGGTTGTCAGGGTGTCGAGCGACTCCTTCGCGTCCTCACTGATGCCGTCGCCGATGGCGTAGAAGGCGAAGACGAACTGGTTGCCGTCTGCAGCGTTCACGATCCCGGCGAGCGAGTACTCGGCATCCAGCCATCCCGTCTTGGCGATGACGGCGCCCTGTGCCACCGAATTCGCCCCCGTGAATCGGCTCGCCAGGCTGCCAGACACTCCGGCAACGGGCATGCCCGAGAGCACTACGTTGAGATCCTGCCCACCTGCGGCGATCTTGAGGAGCAGCTGGTTCACGAAGGCCGGCGGTACCGAGTTGATGTCGCTCAATCCCGAACCGTCGCGGATCACAAGCCCGGACGAGTCAACGTTGAACGTTTTCAGGGCCCCTGGAATGGCCTGCGCGAGCGAACCAGAACTGCCATCGAAGCCCATCGTCTTCGACACGACCCTGGCGAGCATCTCCGCCAACACGTTGTCACTCGACTGAAGCATCTGGTCGATGAGCGTGCTCACCGGTTGCGACTTGACTTCTCCCAGCAGGTCCTTGCCCGCCACGGCCGACCCGGAGCCGAACGTGACCGACCCGCTCACACCGAGGTTGTCGGCGAACGCCTGCCCGGCCACGGCGATGGGATCGTCCAGTCGCGTGCTCACGCTGCGAGCCGGATTCTCGCGGTCACCGTCCACCATGAGCGCCGTAACCGGTGCCTGGTAGCCATCGGCCTGTTCCTTGCGGAGCCAGGACGAGTCCCAGTTGTCCGAGGGACTCCACATGGTCGAGTCGAGAATGATCTCGGTGATGGGTACGCCCGGGTGAAGTTGCGAATACTTCGCCTGCACCTGGCTGGCCAGATCGGCCATCGTCGGTGCGCCGTCGTAGAAACTGTTGCCGTACGCCGTGAGGGTGGGATCGCCGCCGCCGACAAGCACGATCGATCCGGGAGTCGAGCCGTCGATGACCCTCGTGGAGAGCTGGCCATTCGCACCCAGTACCGCCACGGCCGCAGAGGCCGTCAGCAATTTGAGCACACTGCCGGTTCGAGCGCCCACGGTTCCGCTACGGTCAAAGAGCACTTCGCCGGTGCTCACCTTCACCACCTGGCCGGAGAAGGCCATGAGAGTGGGGTCGGCAGCGAGGGCCGCGATCGAGCAGGTGCGCAGGTGGGTCGACACCGGTAGCGCCGACGGCGTCGGCCGAGGCGGCACCTCCGAGTTGGATGACAACGGGACGACGGCACTCGCGCCCGACCCAACGGAGACGCCGGCGAAGATGGCTCCAGTGCCGAGCAGCAGAAACGCGACGCCGAGCGCAGACGCCAGCCACGCCGTCGGGTGCCTGGCGATGAGCGCCGCCACACCAGTGGTCGGCTTCGCGCCGCCGGAGCTGGCCTCGATCGCGGGTTGCTCGCTGGCGCTCCCGCGCGTGGGTGCACCATCCGCCGACCGCGCGGAACGCCGGGTCAGGGCCTCCGTCGGCTGAGAATCGTGCGGATCAGTCACTCATCAATGATAGGCGAGCTCACTCGCCCGGGTACTTCAGCCCGATCTGGGCACGGATCTCGTCGAGTGACTCGACGATCGCCACGGTCTCGGAGGGAGGCAGGATGTCGGTGCTGCTCGCGCCATCCCGGATCAGTCGCTCGGTCTCCCAGGCCTGGAACTGCATTCCACGGGTGGCGACCGGCTGGTCGAATCGTTCGATCACCGCCCCGTCGGCGTCGTAGACGGTGAAGGGCGTCGGCGTGTACCAGACCCCCTCGATCTCGATCCGACCGTTGGTGCCGAGCACGGTCGCGGTGTTCGGGCCGCGGGCATCGAGCTGGGTGTAGAGCACCGCCTGCTCGCCGTTCGCGTAGCTGAAGATGATCGAGGTCTGGCGGTCGACGCCGGTGGCCGTCATGGCGGCGGCCGACTGGATACGGCTCGGCTTACCGAACAGGTCCCACGCGAACGAGACCGGGTAGATGCCGAGGTCGAGCAGCGCGCCGCCACCGAGGTCGGGGTTGTTGATGCGGTGCTCAGGGTCCCTCGGGAGGTTCTGAGTGTGGTCGGCGATGAGCGCACGCACCTCGCCGATCGTTCCAGCGGCGATGATCTCGCGCACTCGCACCATATGCGGCAGCCAGCGCGTCCACATCGCTTCGAGTACGACGAGGCCCTTGGCCGCGGCCAGGTCGACGACCTCCCGCGCCTCGACGGCGTTGATGGTGAACGGTTTCTCGACCAGCACGTGCTTGCCGGCGTTCAGAGCGAGCAACGCGTTCTGCGCGTGCAGCGGATGCGGCGTCGAGATGTAAATCACGTCAACGCTCGGGTCGGCAACCAAAGCCTCGTAGCTCGCGTGTGCCGCAGGAATCCCGAAGTCGGCGGCAAACGCGTCAGCGGACTCCTGGGTGCGCGAGCCCACCGCGGTGATCGTGAATCCGTCTGCTACGAGGTCGCTCGCGAACATGCGGGCGATACCGCCGGTTCCCAGGATTCCCCAGCGCACTGCGTCAGTCATGCTCTCCTCGTTCCGCGGGCGCGACGATGCGCCGCCTGTCGAGGCAATGCTAACTGCTCAGCAACTGCTCCAACGGGCTGCTGCGCGGGTGAACGAGTACGGCTCGTCGGGGATGCCGCCGTGCGTCATTGCAAACGCGATGCAGACGCCCCCTACCCCGCTATCCGGCCGGTACAACGACGCGCGGTGCGACGACGAGTCCCACCATTTCTGGGCAACCGTGGAGCCGCTGTTGCCCGAGCCACCCGCGAGGTTGCCGTCGCAGCCGTAGCTCGGCACACCGTCGCTGCGCACGGAGCCCTCATGGCCCCAGGCGCTGGAGGGATCTGTGCTGGGGTCCTCGGCCATCCAGAACAGTCGCTGCTCCATGCAGGAGTCGTAGTAGAAGTAGCTCACCGGCTCCAGGCAGTTCTCGATGCGAATGGCGTTGTACTGGGCGGCGAAGGAGTACAGGTCGTCGCTCGTTGTGCCCTGCACCCCGCCACCAGAAACCGCGCCGGGGGCGCCGCTGGTGTTGACGCCGATATCGCCAGGGCAGGACTGTCCGGCGGCAGCCAGGGCGGCCCTGCGCTCGGTGGTGCCGGACGCGGCGCCAGACTCGGTCACCGGCGGTGGCGGCTTCGGTACGTCCTTCTGCGCGAGGTGTTCCCAGTCGTGGGTAAGGGCATCCGCTGCGGCCTTCTGCTGCGCGGCGATCGTCGCCTCGTCGTTGCGCATCGTCGACGCGAGCGCCACCCGTGGCGTCTCGACCGGCGCGACCACCGCGGCGGGCGCAAGACTCGCAGCAAGCATCGGACTACCCGCCGTGATTGAGTACGCCGAGCCCTCGAGCCCCGGTCCGCCTCCACCGACGAACGGGAGCACCAGCACGAGCACCGTTGTGAAGATGGTCGCCAGGAACGCCAGTCGCTTCATGATTCCCCCCGAAACCTGGTTCGGCACCCACCCCAATCAGGTACCTGTGCCCAACGTAGGCCCGCCGGAGCGCACCATGCAAGCTGAACGGGGTACAAACCCGCTCCGTCTGCCCCCAGAGTGGGGGCAGGATCCGAGGCGGATGTCCGCATTGTGGGGGACATTTCCGCCACTTTTCGACCGAGCGGTCGCGATCGGGCCGGGGTACGGATCCGCTCACTGCGAAGCGAAGAGGTGTCGTGCGTTGGCTGGAGCCGCCCAAGAGAATCGAACTCTTGACCTTCTCATTACGAGTGAGATGCTCTACCGACTGAGCTAGGGCGGCGGGCCCGGGTCACCCCGAGGCACAGCAAGAAAGCTTAGCCGATGTTCAGCGACTCGTCGGTGCGAGGATCGACTTGAGCCCGGCGAACGAAGAACGCAGTCGTGCGGAGAAGTCCCTGCCCGATTCCCCGTCGCTCCAGGTCGCCCACGCGTGCCGCATCGCCGCGACTGCGATCAGCGTGACGAGTCGGGACTTCTGGGTGAGCGCGGCGGAGTCTGCCGCCAGGGCGGGATCGTCCGCCGCCAGCCGACGCGCGATGACGGCGTCGAGGTCCTGCTCGAACTGGTGCATGCTCGCCATGCGCATTGCGAACAGCTGCGGGTAGTGCTTGAGGATCACGCGCCGCTGGCTCGAGAGCAGGAAGTCCTCCATCGAGTGCTCGGCGGCCTCGATGAGAAGTTCTGCGACGCCATCGATCAGGTCGGTCGACGACCCGGCCCCGACGAACGCCTCGACCGAGTCACCACCCGGCAGCTCCGGGTTGTCGCCAACGAGCGCCTCCTCCTTGGACGGGAAGTAATTGAAGAAGGTGCGAGGGGAGATGTCGGCGACACGGCTGATCTCATCCACCGTCACCTTGTCCAGCCCGCGCTCGGCGACGAGGTCGAGCACTGCGACCTGGATGGCGCGGCGGGTCGCGAGGCGCTTGCGCTCCCTCAGGCCCAGGTCGCCCACATCCGTCATGACTCAATTATTGCATGCTCTGCAATATTGCGCGGGGGGCTGGCCGGTTTACCCGCCGCAGTTCGGGTCGGTCTTCGGCACCGTTCCGTTCACGAAGTAGTCATCGACGGCGTCATCGACACAGGCGACGCCACCGTTGTAGGCGGTGTGGCCCTCACCGTTGTTGGTGATCAGGTGAGCGCTCTCGAGTTGCTTACTCAGGGCCACGCCCCACTGGTACGGCGTGGCTGGATCGCCCGTTGTCGACACGATGATCACGTCGGGCGCGCCCTTGCCCACCACAGCCGTGATCGGACCGCCGCGATAGTGGAACGGCCAGTTGATGCAGGTGAGATCGCCGACGGATGACGTGCGTGCCGTTGTCGGGGACGCCACCTCGAGTTGGGCGTTCTCGGCCGCGATCTCCGCTGGGTCGGTCACGACCGCATAATCCACGCAGGAGATCGCGATGAACGCCTCCAGCGAGTTGTCGGCGTATGTACCATCGACATCCCGGCTGTAGTAGTAATCAGCGAGGAAGAACGCGGTGTCGGTGATGCCCTTCGGCGCCTCCGTGAACAGGTCGCTCAGGTAGGGCCACGAACTCTGGTCATACAGCGCCATGCTCATCGCGACGTCGAGCACGCCAGCATCCATCATGCGGCCGTCTGGCGCTGCGACCGGGTTCGCGTCGAGCTGGTCGTAGAGCGCCTGGATCGTGGCGAGGTCGGTCGGGAGATCGCCGGTGAACGGGCAGTCGTCGGTCTCGGGGCATGCCGTGAGGTAGTTGCGAAGGGCGAGTTCGAACCCAGCGGTCTGGGTGAGACCGACGTCGAAGGAGGTCACCGTTGAGTCGGTCGATCCGTCGAGCACCACGCGACCGACCTTGGACGCGAAGCGGTCGATGTAGTACATCCCGATATCGCTTCCGTACGAGTAGCCCAGGTAGTGCAGCTTCTTGTCGCCGACGATCGCCCGGAGCATGTCGAGGTCGTGCACCGTGCTCTGGGTATCCACGAACTCGAGCGAGGGGCCGGTGTTCGCGAGGCAGGCCTGGCCGAAGTCGACCGCAGATTTCGTGAGTTCGGCCACCCACTCCGGCGTCTCGGTTGGCGCTTTCGGCAGACCGAAGATGAAGTCGTCGAGCTTCTTGTCGTCGTAGCAGGTCACGGGCGTCGAGCGACCGACTCCGCGCGGATCCCACCCGATCACGTCGTACGCAGCCTGCAACCGGTCGCTCACCGCGTAGTCGACGTCGTCGTGCACGAGGTCGTAACCCGACGCGCCCGGTCCACCCGGATTCACGAACAGCGACCCCTGGCGGGTGCCGGTCGCGGTGTGTCGGGCCAGCGCGAGCGTTATGTCGGTGCTCTTCGAGGGGTGGTCCCAGTCCATCGGCGCGATCGCCGTGGCGCACTGGGCGCCGTCGCCGCAATCCTTCCAGGTGAGAACCTGCGAGTAGTACGGGGCGAGCGCGGCATCCACTTTCTCGCCCGTGGGCGTGGATGTGGCATTCGAGGGCGCGCTTGGCAGCATGAAGCAGCCGGCCAGCGGCAGCGTGAGCAGCAGGGCGGACGCCGCGAGCAATCGCCTGGCGGACTTGGCCGGGCTGGGCAGGATCGGGCGCAGGCTGCTGGTCACGACCCAGAGCCTAGCGGTGCCGATCGTGTCAGCACATTGGGTCTGAGGCCGGCACCGTTCCCTTGATGAAGAAGTCGTCGACCGTGTTGTTCACGCAGGAGTTCGACTTGTTGTAGGCGGTGTGCCCCTCGCCCTTGTAGGTGAGGAGGTGGCCGTTGTCGAG
>JBDUEC010000022.1:0-17785 GCA_040002655.1 Rhodoglobus sp.
GCGGCATGGTGCTCCGGCTCGACCCCCGCTTCCCACTTGTCTGGCGCAGCCCGTTCAGCGCCCAACTCGGCATTGACCCGCCGGTCGTGCGCCTTGAGGATCTCAGCCCGGCGGACGAGAAAGTGCTGGCCGCCCTCTCGACCGGCGTGAGCCGCCCAGGGCTCGACATGATCGCGCGCAGCGCAGGCCTCGCCAACCTGGACGCGTTCCTCGCGGCGCTCGCGCCCGCCCTGATCAGCGCACCGCGCCGACCGGAGTTCACGGTGCTCGTGGTCGGCACCGGCCAGACTGCCGAACGAATAATTCGCACCCTGGCCGAATCCGGAGTGCGGGTTCTCACCGCACCGGATGCCACCACGGCAGAGCGCGCCGCCTGCGACCTCGCCGTGGCCGTCGGCCATTTCGTGCTCTCGCCCGAGCTGCGTGGCCTGTGGCTGCGGCGGGATACGCCCCACCTCCCCGTCGTCTACACGGACACCGGTGCCGTGGTCGGGCCGCTCGTGGTCGGTGGGTCGACGCCGTGCCTGTACTGCCTCGACCACCACGCCCGCGACGCCGACCCGGCGTGGCCCGCGATCGCGGCGCAACTGTGGGGCCGGAGGAGCTCGGCCGAGACGGCGCTCACGTCCAGAGAGGTGGCGGTGATTGCGTGCCGCGCCGTGCTCGGCTGGGCCGACGGGCACGACGCGGGGGCGGAATCCGCTCGGCTGGATGCCGCGACGGGAAAAATCAGCCGGCGGGTGTGGGCTGTGCACCCGGATTGCGGATGCTCAGTTCCTGGAGGAAACGGCTCGGCTGACGCACGCCGCCACGACCCTGCCCCTCGGCGGCCCAGGACAGCGCGAGCTTTCGCCGCGCCCGCGTGATGCCCACGTAGAGCAGCCGTCGCTCCTCGTCGATCGCCTCGAAATTCTTCGCGTAACTGATTGGCACGAGACCCTCGCTGAGTCCGACGAGGTACACCGAGTCCCACTCCAGCCCTTTGGCCGAGTGCAGGGTGGCCAGGGTGACCGCAGCCATGGTCGGCTCGTGCTGGCCGGTCTGCCGCTCGAACAGTTCAGCCACAAAATCCTTGAGCGTGGTGCCGGGCGCGGACTCCTCCGCGAGACCCATGAGCGCGTTGAGCGACTCCCAGCGGTCGCGCACGGCGCCGCGGGTCTCCGGCGGGTCCTGGGTCCAGCCGATCGAGCGGAGCACGTCGCTCACCGTCTTGAACAGCGGCTCTGTAGCCGTATTCACCGCGGCGCCCTTCAGGAGCATCAGCGCTTCCTTCACCTCGCGCAGGTCGAAGAATCGGGTGCCGCCGCGCAGCTGGTAGGTGACACCCGCGTCGTTCAGTGCGGTCTCGAGCGCCTGCCCCTGCACGTTGATGCGGTACAGCACGGCGATCGACGCCGCCGGTGTGCCCGCTGCGATCTCCTCCGCGATCGCGTTCGCGACGGCCCTCGCCTCTGACGAGTCGCTCGAGTATGCGTTCACCGCAGGTACTGTGCCCGAAGTCTCGGAAGCCGACACCAGGGTGAGCGCACCCTGCCTCCCGCGCATCAGACGGTTGGCGGTGTCGATGATCTGGGCGGTCGACCGGTAGTTCTGCTCAAGCGGAATCACCGTGGCATCCTCGTACTCTGCGGCGAAGCCGAGCAGGTAGTCGGGCGTCGCCCCCGCGAACGAGTAAATGGTCTGGCTGGCGTCGCCGACCACGCACAGGTCGGTGCGGTCGCCCAGCCAGAGCTGCAGCAGGTCATGCTGCAGCGGCGACACGTCCTGGTACTCGTCCACCACGAAGAACCGGTACTGCGAGCGCACCTGCTCGGCCACCCGCGGCTCCGACTCGATCATGCCTGCGGTCGCGAGCAGCACATCCTCGAAGTCGATCTGCCTGCGCTCGTCTTTCACGGTCTCGTAGGCCTGCAGCAGGGCGACCGCCTTGTCAACGGTGAGGGAGGGCGGCAGGGTGCGATTCGCGGCAGCGTACTTGTCGACGCTCATCCGCGAGACCTTGCGCCACTCGATCTCTGCGGCCATGTCGCGCAGGGTGGCGGTGTCGAGCTTGAGGCGCACGGTGTCGGCCGCGTGAGCGAGCAGGCGGGCCTTGCTGTCCAGTAGCCGCGGCATGGTGCCGCCGATCACCTGCGGCCAGAAGAAGTTCAGTTGCGAGAGAGCGGATGCGTGAAACGTGCGCGCGGAGACACCGGTGGCACCCAGCATCCGCAGTCGGCCGCGCAGCTCGCCCGCCGCGCGGTTGGTGAAGGTGAGCGCCATCACCCGGCCCGGCGAGTAGACGCCGGTCGCGACGCCGTAGGCGATGCGGTGCGTGATTGCGCGGGTCTTGCCGGTGCCGGCTCCCGCCAGGAGGCAAACCGGACCGAGCAGGGCCTCCGCGGCGAGGCGCTGCTGGTCGTCGAGGTCGTCGAGCAGCGACTCGGCGGTGATCACCGCGCTCCGTCGTCGATCGGGCCGCCGAACCACTCCTCGATGATCGCCCGGGCGATGGAGGTGGGCCCTGGCAGCAGAATCTCGTCGAGCGAGGCGGCGAGCTCCTCGCGGCTGAACCAGCGCAGATCGAGGATCTCGGTTCCGTCGGGGGTGAGGTCGTTGCCGAACGCCGGATCGACTTTCGCCGAGTAGCCGAGCATGAGAGAAGCGGGGAACGGCCAGGGCTGACTGCCGAGGTACACCGGATCCACCACGCGGATGCCGGCCTCCTCGAAGATCTCGCGCGCGACGGCAGACTCCAGCGACTCACCCGGCTCGACGAACCCGGCGAGCAGGGAGTAGCGGTTGCTCTCCCACAGCGCATTGGACCCGAGCAGGAGGCGGTCGTCTGCGTCCGTCACGCCCACGATCACGGCGGGGTCGGTGCGCGGGAAGACTTCGGTGCCCGAGACCGGGTCGCGGCGCACCCAGCCACCGCGCTCGACGACGGTCGGGGCCCCGGTGCGTGGGGAGAACTGGTGCGAGGCGTGCCAGTTGAGAATTGCGAGCGCCTCGGTGAGCAGGCCGGCATCCCGGTCGCTGAGGAGCGTTCCGAGTCGACGGAGGTTGCCCCACTCCGACTCGACCAGGTGGCCGGCATCGAGCAGTTGAGCCACGACGATCGGCGTGCCAACCGGCTCGGGCGAGGTGGTCGACGTGGACCTGCCGAGATAGACGATCAGCTCGGGCCGCTCGATCGCGGCGGTGGGCAGCAGGGCGAGCGTGGTGGGGGTGGCGAGCAACGCGTTGCCTTCGAATACGACCAGCACACGGGTGGCTGGGTCGGCCCACAGCTCGTCGAACAGGTTCTCGCGGGAGCGCCCCACGTCATCCCGATCGATCTCGAAACGCGATAACGGCAGTCTCGCGGTGAACGATTCGGACATTGCATGACCCCATAGGTTGACCGCACAGAAGTGCGTGGCGTACAAGGGCTGTTGGGGAACTCCGACCTACCCTGTCTGGTATGGCCAGATCTCATCTCACTCTAGCCGCGCTCGCCACTTCGGCCGTGGCCGACCTCGACCTTGCGTCGGCCGCAAGCTTCGGCGCCGGGGGGCCAAGCGACTTCGACTCCGCCATTCTCACCGGCCGAGACGGCCGGCACTGGATCATCCGTGTTCCGCGGAACGAAAAGGCGGAGGCGCAGCAGTCCGCCGACCTGGTCGCGCTTCGTGCGCTGAGCGTCGGCGTGCGCACGCGGTTGCCGTTCACCGTGTCCAGTTACGTGGGCCAGACCCCCGTGAGCGGCACCCGGGCGATCGTCTACGAGTTCGTCTACGGGTCGAAGGTGGGCCTCGCATCGTTCGATGCCGGACCGGAGGGGCTGGCGGCATCCGTCGGTCGCGCGGTCGCCGCGATCCACAACCTGCAGACCAGCTTCGTAGCGGATGCCGGGCTCCCGGTGCTCAGCCCGGTCGAGTCCCTGCGCGCGAGCATCAGCACCATGGACCGCGCCGCGGCGACGGGACTCGTGCCCGCCGCCCTGCTCGGCCGCTGGGAACGGGCCATGGAGGAAACCAAGCTCTGGCAGTTCCAGCCGACGGTGATCAACGGCGACCTGAGCGCCGAATCGTTCCTCAGCGCGAACGGCGACGTCACCGGGGTGCTCGGTTGGCACGACCTGCGCGTCGATGACCCCGCACACGACCTGGCCTGGATTCTCGGCGCCCGCGGTGACGCGGTGGCAGACAGCGCGTTCGACGCCTACGCCGCCGTGCGCGGTGGCAGTGCAGACCGCCAGCTGCGCCAGCGCGCCACCCTCTACGCCGAGCTCGAGATCGCGAAGTGGCTGTTGCACGGCACCGAGACCCGGTCCACCGAGATCGTGGACGATGCGGTCGAGATGCTCAGCAGCCTCGTCGACAGCGTGCACAACGACGTGATGAACCCGCTCGGCGCCCAGACCATGCCGACCATGGCCGTGGACGAGGTCGAGGCGTTCCTGGATCGCGATCGGCGGGCGGTTTAGGGGGCTGCGCGGCCAAGGTGGCTTGGCAGGTTGCTAAGCGTCCATGCGAGCTGGTTTGCGAAAGCGAGACGGTTGGCATGGTCGCTCATTGGTCCTTCGTGCCCTGAATTCATGTCCACTATCAGCAAGGCTTCAGATCCCGCCCTCCTAAGGGCGTGGACCCACTTGGTAACCTCCCCGGCTGGAACCCGGAAGTCGTTCCTGGCCGCGGTCGCTAGAACCGCCGGATATTCGGTTCGATCGTTCACCGACTCGTAGGGGGAAAGACGCCGGAGCGCCTCGTAGGCATGTCGATCGTTGGTGGGGTCTCCCCATTCGGGTATCTCGACCTCAGATAGTGGGTTGGACTTGTCGAGCATTGAGGTCAGCGGGTCCACGAAAGGAACAGAAACGACTGCTGCCGCAAAGAGT
The DNA here is from genome assembly GCA_040002655.1 of Rhodoglobus sp. Lineage (GTDB taxonomy): Bacteria > Actinomycetota > Actinomycetes > Actinomycetales > Microbacteriaceae > Rhodoglobus. The sequence goes on from JBDUEC010000022.1 coordinate 4,859, forward strand.
CCGGTGGCCCGATTTAAGGCCGCTCCTACGACTGTTCCCCCCGCGCTGACACCCTGCGCGACGATGGCTCCTCTCCGCGTCCAGCCTTCGTCCACGAGGTGTTGCGCAACGGAGACAAAATCGTCCACCGACTTGTGCTTGTGCAGGTTCTGCGCCGATCGATGCCATTCACGTCCCTTCTCCCCGCCACCCCGAACGTGGGCGACTGCCAAAATGACCCCCCTGTCAAGGAGTGAATACGTGCCGACCGAATAAACCGGTTCGAAGCTCACGCCATAGGCGCCATACACGTTTAGAACCAACGGCCGCGGGGCCGCCACCATAGCCTCGTTGAAGGCGATGGTTATCGGAATCTTTTCACCACCTTCGCTCGGAGCCCAGACCCGAAGTTGAACATACGTGCCGCTTTGCGGTAGGACGATTGGTTCCTGGTAGTTCTCGGGCCTCGTTGACCAAGGACTCGGTGCCAGGACGAAGGAAGTGACCGTTCCCTGCAGTTCAGGACAGCGCCAATCTAACTGATCGTCCACCTGCACGGTGAGATAGTCCGGCTCGAATTGAAGCTTGTGAATGCGCTCCAGAGCGGGCATGCCAGTCTCGCGGGGCTTCGCGAACTCGATGATGCCAACTGCAGGCTCGCCGTCAATTCTGTAGGACACAGCCGTAAACGAAGAAAATGCAAAGATCGACTCAATTTCCGCGGAGGGCACCGTCGTCACAAGTGATTTGGCGTCACCCCGCAAGGCTTGAGCCATGTCCACCACCGCTACTTCGCCCTGGCACACGGTCATTATGTACCCATCGGCTGACCAACCTGGCACGGAAATGTGCTCGACGATCGTCGGTGTCGTCCTTGCCTCGCCCCAAAGTGGAACAACCCTGAATTGCCCATCCTCTAGGTCGACAACCGACACATCGTTCGCATCACCTACCTTGTTGCGGGGGCCGGCGTTGCCGGTGGCGTCGTCGGCATAGCGCTATACACCGCGGAGCCACGGGCAATTTGGCTCGCGGCAATTGCCTTTTTCCTAGCGGCAGCCGTTGTTATCGCCGGATTCAGTGACACAAGGGCTGAAAAGGAAGAACTCTCCTGGCGTCAGTACGCGCGCAAGGCACTCAAGGTCGTGCGGATGCCGAACGCGTTCACCCTGGTGATAACGAACGCGAGCGCAATAGCTCCGTTCCTGCTCTGGCAGGTCAAGTTCGATTCGTTCTCTTTGACGTTTGTTCTGGTCGGCTATCTCTTGTTGAATGCCGCCTCGCTTCTAGGACCATTCATCATGACCCGGTTCAAGATCAAAGTCCGTCATGTTGGCATTGTCGCAATTGCGAACCTCTGTGTGGTAGTACTTTTTGGCGTGTCGAACGAGCTGTGGCTCGTAGCGGCCGCGTTCTTTGCCCACGTCTTGCTACACGTGATCCAGACCGTCCTCGTCTCGGGCCTCTTCCATGCAGGGATTGAGAACTCAATTCGGGCGACAGCCGGCTCGATCATCTCCCTCTTTGACTCGCTTGTGGTGGTTGGGCTCGCACCGCTGGTGGGGTGGATTGGCCAGACATACGGGCTCGGTTGGGGGATAAGCATTTCCTGCCTGCTTTACGCCACCGTCATTGTCATAGCATTCACAGGAGGCTTCAGAACACGGGTCGCGAGGAGTCAAGCGAATGATGCTGAATCGGAGGCGACACCTTGACCGGCGGAAGATCGGGTGACCCGCGACAGATCGCAGCGCTGCTGGCGAATCCGGACATGCGCCGCGCGTATGCCCAGATAGTTCTCGGGCACGAGGTTGTCGCGGTGGCCGCACACCTCAACCCCTCGCGGCGTAAGAGAGTCTTCGCTGCGCTTATTGGCGCCGGCTTGGTCATCGACTCAGGCGACGGCAACCTGCGGGACAACGAAGACGTGTTCCGATCGATGCTGGCGGCGTTTCCGGTACCCGTGGTCGCGACCGGAATCGACCGGTTCGTGCGCAATGGTCGGATCGACCGCTATCCGTCGAACCTCGATGAGCGCCGGGCGCTTCTTGAGTGGGTGGCAAATAAGACGATCGCCAACGGCGAAGTGATCGACGAGAAGGAGATCAACGAGCGCCTGAAGCCGTTCAGCGAAGACTTCGCCGTGCTCCGCCGATACCTCGTCGACTTCGAGATCGTCGAGCGCACCTCCTCCGGAACCTCCTACGCGCTCGTTGCGGAAGATACCGCGTAGCTACGCAGTCGCAGCCCGCGGCCGCTTCTTGCGTGAAACGATCGCGATGAACGAGTCGCGCCGGTTGAGGCTCACCCTGAGGCGAAGCTTGCCGCTGCGGGCGAGCACCAGCGCGATCACGATCGCGGCGACCGCCGGCACGCCGCCCGAAATCATCAGGGCGACCCGCGCCCCGAGGTGCTCCGCGATCGTGCCCATGAGCGGACCGCCGATCGCCTGCCCGCCGATCATCACCATGCCGTAGAGTGACATCACCCGCCCGCGGATCGCGGGGTTCGACGACAGCTGGGTCATCGACTCGGCCGCCGTCGCGAACAGCAGGCGCGCAAGCCCAATGCCCGGGAGCACGACGAGGAACGCGATGTACCACGGCGAGAACCCGGCCGCGAACTGCAGCAGCCCGTAAGCGGATGCCGCGATCACGATGGTGCGCAACCGCAGGGTACGTCGTCGGGTCGACAACACCGCCCCGGACAGCGCGCCGATAGCAACGATCGAGTTGTAGACGCCGTAGCCGGCGGAGCCGGTGTCGAACACGTTCTGGGCCATCGCCGCGAGCAGGATCGGCAGCGACATCCCGAACACCGACACGAAGCTCAGGGTGACCAGCGACCAGAAGATGGCCGGCTTCTTGCGCACGTAGGCGATTGCCTCGCGGATCTGCCCCTTGGTGCGCTCCACCATCGGCGACGGGGTCAGCTCGGCGATGCGCATGGCGAGAAGCGCCGCGACCACGGCGAACAGGGCGAAGGAGTTGACCGCGATCGACCAGCCAGCACCGACGATGGCGATCAGTACGCCGCTGACGGCTGGGCCGATCAGTCCGCCGAGGTGGAAGATCGACGCGTTGATGCTGATCGCATTGCGCAGCCGCTGCTGGCCCACCATCTCGGAAACGAACGACGACCGGGTGGGGCTGTCGACGACCACCAGCAGGCCGAGCAGCAGCACGATGAGGTAGATCTCCCAGAGCTGGATCACACCGACGATCGTGAGCACGGCGAGCAGCGCGCACAGCACGGCGGATGACGCCTGCGTGAAGATCAGCAGGCGCCGCTTGTTGTAGCGGTCGGCAATCACCCCACCCCATGGACCGAACAGCAGCACGGGACCGAACTGCAACGCGACCGTGATGCCCACCAGTGCAACGTTGCCGGTGAGCTCGAGCACCAGCCAGTCGGTGGCGATGCGGTGCATCCAGCCGGCCGTGTTGGCAAGCAGCTGCGAGATCACGTAGAGGCGGTAGTTGCGCGTGCGAAGGGAGATGAAGGTGTCACGCCAGAGCACACGCTCGCCGAGGATGGGGATGGGTTCTGTTACGGTCACTCCCCCAAAACTACGCCCGCGGCATCCATTCGTGCTTAGAATCAGGCCTATAAGTAGCATTACGAATGACTATGGAGGCCGAGCGCCGTGTTCGATCCGGTATTCCTGCGCACCTTCGTGACGGTCGCCGAGACGCTCAACTTCACCAGGGCCGGTGAGCTGCTCGGGCTCAGCCAGCCCACCGTGAGCCAGCACGTGCGCAAGCTCGAAAAGGCGGCCGGCCGCATCCTCGTGGCGCGCGACACCCGCGACGTGCGGCTCACCGACAACGGGGATGCCCTGCTCGGTTTCGCGCGCACGATACTGGCCGCGCACGACCAGGCCACCAGCTACTTCACCGGCTCGGCCATGCGCGGCCGGCTGCGGTTCGGCGCCGCGGACGACCTGGCCCTCACCCAACTCCCGCAGATTCTGCGGGACTTTCGGCAGCTCTACCCGCACATCAACCTCGAGTTGACGATCGGCCAGAGTGGCGCCCTCACCCGCAAACTGCAGGCCGGACAGCTCGACCTGGTCTTCATCAAGAAGGCCACCACGGATGCCATCGGCCGCCTGGTGCGCCGCGACCGGCTGGTCTGGGCCGGTCACAAAAGCACCCAACTGGACGCCGCCCTGCCCGTTCCCCTGATCGCCTACCAGGCTCCGAGCCTCACCCGCACGCTCGCGATCGATGCACTCGAGGCGAGCGGGCGCACCTGGCGCATCACCTGCAACACCAGGGAGGTGAACGGCGTGCTCGCGGCCGTGCGCGCCGGAATCGGCATCGCGGTGTTTCCGCAGTCGCTCATCCCGGTCGACCTGGTGCAGGTAGCGTCGAGCTACGACCTGCCGGAGCTCGGCGACATCGACTTCGCACTGCTTGACAATCCGGGCGCTGCGCGCGAGCCGGTGGAGGCTCTCACCCAGGCGATCCTCGCTACGCCCGCCCGGCGGGACTGACCCCGCTTCAGAACGACGCACGCCAGACGGCTAGCAGCTCGTCCTCCTCGAAGATGCGCTCCGGTCGGATGATCGCGTCGTCGGAGACGTAGTAGAACACCGCGTCGATGCGGTCGGGGTCGATGCCGCGCCAGCGGGCGTAGGCCAGCCGGTAGAGGGCCAGCTGCAGCTGCTTGTCCTCCAGGTCCTGCGCGTCCTTCGGCGCCTTGCCGGTCTTCCAGTCCACTACCTCGAACCGATCGCCGTTCGCGTACACCGCGTCGATCTTGCAGATGATCACCTGGCCGTCGAAGGGCAGGTGAATCTCGCGCTCGACATCCACCGGCTTGCGGTGCGCCCACGGGCTCGCCTCGAAGATCGCCTTGAGGTGGTCGAGGTCGGCGTCGTCCACCGCGCCGTCGTTGTCGAGCTCGGTGGAGAACGAGTCGAGCTCGTCTGCGTCCCCGCCCACGCCAGAACGGTTCTCCACCCAGGAGTGGAACAGGGTGCCGAGCTGGGTCGCGCGGTAGGGCTTTTCGGGCATCGGCCGGCGCAGCGACGACGCGACGGATGCCGGGTCGGTCACGTAGTCCTTGAACCGGCTGGCTGGCACCCTGGCCGGCAGCGCCACCCGACCACTCGCCTCCAACCGGGCACGACGCTCCTGCACCAGCAACTCAAGCTGGCGCTGCCATGGACCGGCTATCTGCGGCTCCGCGGCCTCCACCGCCGCCGCGGCGCGCTCGACCGCGGCGCGGCGCACTCCAAGCGGGTCGAGCGGCCAGGTGAGCTTCTCGAACTCCTCGCCGAGCGGGTTGTCCACCTCGGTGGGCGCGGGCGGCAACGGCGGCACGACCCCGGCATCCGCCAGCTCGCGCAGGAAGATGCTCGGGTTGCGGGGCTTCTGCTGGGTGGCCCAGAACGACCCGGTCAGCAGCAGCGAATGCCTGGCCCTGGTGACGGCCACGTAGGCGAGCCGGCGCTCCTCATCCACGCCGCGGGCGCGCACCGCCTCGGCGAACCGGCCGAGCTCATCCACGATGTCTTTGCGCGTCTCGGCGTTCTCCCAGGCGAAGACCGGCAGCTCGGCGGCATCCCCGCGGAATGCCCAGGGCAGTTGGCCGAACGCGACCCAGCCGTTGTAGCCGTCGATCGATCGCGCGGGCAGTTCTTCATCGACCAGGCGGGGCACGACCACCAGGTCCCACTCCAGGCCCTTGGCGCCGTGGATGGTGAGGATCTGCACCGTTCCCGGCTCCGGGTCTTCCGGCCGCGGGGACAGGTCTTCGCGCTGCTCCGCCTCGCGCAACCAGCTGAGGAACCCGCCGAGGCTCGCACCGTCGTCGATCGACAGGTAGTCGGAGAGGGCGTCGAAGAACGCCTCGACGGTCGCCATGCCGAGCGAACGGTACTCGTTGGCCGCGACCTCGATGTCGAGTTGGAGCTCCTGCATGACGAAGGCAACGAAGTCCCGCAGGTCGATGCCGGTACGGGAGCGCAGCTTCGCGAAGGTGTGGCCGGCGTCGCGGAGGCGCTCGAGGCCGACGTCCGTGAAGTTCGACAACAGGCCGTGACCGGGCGCGGCGGCGGCCACGAAGTCGAGCGCGTCGACGATCGAACCGCCCTCGCCGCCGGCGACCGACATCCGCAGCGCCGCTTTCACATCGGCGTCGAGCGGTTGCTGCGCGTAGTCGCGATCGCGTAGCCAGGAGGCGAGGCGATTGAGGGCGTGCAGGTCGCGTACGCCCACGCGCCAGCGCGAACCCGCGAGCAGGCGGATGAGCTCGAGACCCCCGCCCGGGTCGTGCACCACGGTGAGCGCGCTCACCAGGTCGGCGATCTCGGGTTCGGCCATGAGTCCACCTAGCCCGAGCACGTGGAACTTGATCTCGTGCCGGCGAAGCGCATCGAGGAAGAACGGCTGCGCCTTGCGCGCCCGGAACAGCATCGCGGCCGACGGCGGAGTGCCGCGAACGTCGAGGCGCGACTTGAGCCAGAGGGCGGCAGCCTCTGCCTCGTCGAGCACCGTCTGCTCGAAGGCCACCTGCACGGGCACGTCGCTCGCGAATGGACTGGCGATGAGCTTCTGCACTGCTGCGCCAGAACTCTGGCCGAACGGCTCGACGATCGTGTTCGCTGCGGCCAGGATGCGATGCCCGTTGCGCCAGCTGGTCGAGAGCGCGAACCTCGAGTCGCCCGCACCGAAGGAGCGCGCGAAGTCGTCGAGGTTGGCCGCGCTCGCTCCGCGCCAGCCGTAGATCGACTGGTTCGGGTCGCCGACGGCCATCACCGGATGCCCGGAGAACAGCTCAGCCAGCAGGCGGGTCTGCACCACTGAGGTGTCCTGGTACTCGTCGAGCAGCACTACTCGGAACTTCTCCCGCTCCAGCTCGACCACCTTCGGCTGCCGCCGGATGATGGCGAGCGCCAAGGCCACTTGGTCGGAGTACTCGACGAGGTCGCGCTTCAGTTTCGCCGCCTCGAAGTCGGCTGCAAGGTCGACCAGCACGTCGAGCGAACCGACCGCCTCGGCCAGGTCCACCACCTTCTCGAAGGCTCCGCGGCTGCCCGAGGGCAGGTCGGCGATCGACCGGAAGCGCTCGGCGTAGGACCGCACCGACTCGGGGTCTGCCACGTTCTCGGCGATGGCCCGCGAGATGCCGAGCACCGCCTTGGTGACCGGCTCGAGGTTGCGGTTCAGGTCGGGCAGGCGGGGGTCGCGGCTCGCCGTCACGACGCTGCGTGCCAGCTGCCAGGCCGCCGCCTCGCCCAGCACCGAGCCGTCGCTCTCGCGGCCGAGCACCACCGAGTTGTCCCGGTAGAGGGAGTTCGCGTACGAGTTGTAGGTGGCGACCGCCGGTGCTTCGAACGGGTCGTAGTCATCCGGCAGCAGCCCTGCGGTCGCAAGCTCGGTGATCCGCTCGCGGATGCGCACGCCCAGTTCGCCCGCCGCCTTGCGCGTGAAGGTAAGCCCCAGGATCTCGCTGGGGCGCACCAGCCCGTTGGCGAGCAGCCAGAGCACCCGGTTGGCCATGGTCTCGGTCTTGCCGCTGCCCGCTCCCGCGACGACGAGTGCGGGGGCGAGCGGTGACTCGATCACGGCGCGCTGTTGATCGGTGGGGCGCGGCTTGTTCAGGGCATCCGCGATCTCGGTGGCGCTAATCACTGGAAACCGCCGGCACCCGGTGCAGCCTGAGGCGGGAGAGGTCGCCAAGGCCGAAAGTGCCGAGATCGACCTTGCCCTCGAACTCGGCCTGCGCGATGATCGTGGCCGCGGTGCGGATGCGGTCGCGGAATGCGTCGAGCTGCTCGGGGCTCAGTTGCGCCTGCACCCCCTCGCGGTACAGCTTGGCGCCGACGCCCTTCTTCACGAACAGCAGCTTCGCGCCGCCGCCGGAGTGTTCGCCGAACTGCTCGAGGGCCTCGTCGAGGATTCCCTCCGCGTAGGCCAGTTGGTAGGCGCCGAGTTGGGCGTGCTCGTCGACCTTCGGTTGCGAGGTGATCGGGGTGCCCGTCTTGAGATCGACGATGACGACGGAGCCGTCGGCTGCGCGCTCGACGCGGTCGATGGATCCACTTACGATCGCCTCGTCGACGTCGAGCGTGAAGCGGCTCTCCGCCCCGATGAGCTGCTTCTCCTCACGCGCGAAGTCGGCGAGGTACTCGGCGAGCGCCCTGGTGAACACCAGGGCGATGCGCTTCTGCCGCTCGGCGAGCCACGGTGCGTCGAACACCAACTCATTCCAACGGGATTCGACGGATGCCCAGAGTGCGTCGACAGTGACGTCGTCGGCCGTCTCCATGGCCCAGTGCAGGATCGTGCCGACGTTAGCGAGCACGCCCGAGTCGCCGCCCGCAATCGACTCCAGGAACCAGTCGAGTGGGGACTCGGCGATCTTGTCCAAGTTGGACGGCGACACCGGCACGCGCTCCCCCGCGGCCACGTCGTACAGCGCACCGGTGGACGACAGCGGGATCAGCCCGTGCCAGTCCCTGGGTGAGGCACCGGGCACGCCCTCGGCCTCCAACGCCGCGAGAGAGGATGCCGCAGCCGCGGCATCCCGCGAGCGCGGGTCCACGAGCTGCCGCCGCAGTCGCCCCGTCATGCCGCGCAGCGAGAGCGGCGGCGCGCTGGACGAGTCGATCACCGGGGCCGATGGCGGCACGAGGCCGAAGAACATGCTCGCGGCCTCGTCGTCGTTCGCGACGGCGGCCAGCACCACGCGCTGCCGGGCACGCGAGACCGCGAGCGCGAACATTCGCAGCTCGTCGCCGAGCACCTGCTTGCGCTCGTCGATATCTGAGGCGTCGACCCCGGTGACCGCACGAACCAGATCCTGCGCGCCGAGCAGGGACCCCCGCAGCCGCAGGTTCGGCCAGGCACCATCCTGCAGGGCGGCGACCACGACCGTGTCGAACTCGAGCCCGACCGTGCCGGATGGCGTGGTCACCAGCACGGCATCGTCGGTGGGCTGCGGCGACAGGGTGTCCTCGGGCACCTCCGCATCGAGCACTGCGCTGAGGAACGCGGAGGGCACGTCGCCGGGCCGCCGCTCAACGTAGCGCTTGGCTGCGGTGAACAGCGCGACGATCCCGTCAAGGTTGCGATTCGCCTCAGCGGCAGTGATGCCGCCACCGAGCGCCTGCTCATACCAACTCCGGGCGAGACCGCTGCGATCCCAGGCGAGCCAGAGCAGCTCCTCGATCGAGCCATCCCCGGCCCGCAGTAGCGCCAGGGTCTGCGCGAGCTTCTCGGCGGCGCGGCCGACGCGGTGGTCGATGGTGACGAAACGCCCGGGCGTCGAGAGCGCATCCACCAGGAGTTCGTCGCCCGAGCGACTGCCGCCACTGGCGATCTCCTCGGCACGCAGTGCCAGGCGCAACCTGCGCAGCGCCAGGCGGTCGAGTCCGCCGAAGGGGCCGAGCAGCAGTTCGGTCGCGCTCTCCGGGGTGAGCGCTGTGCGCCCGATGCCGGTGTCGACCAGGGTGAGCAGTGCTCGCGCGGCGTGGTCGTCGCGCAGGGCGGTGCCACCGACCGCCGTGCGAGTCGGAACCTCGGCGAGGGCAAGCGAACGCGCGATGCCGGCGATCTCCGCGCCGCTGCGCACCACCACGGCCAGGTCGCTCCATGGCACGGACCGCTCCAGGTGCTGCTCGCGGAGCACCCGGGCCACGGCCGCCAGTTCGCGCCCGAGACTGGTCGCCTGGATCGTGGCGATCGCAACAGCGGATTCAGCGCCCCCGGCAGCCGCGGCTCGCTGCGTGCCCGCCGCCGCCGCTCCGATTCGCCCGGTGATCGCAGCGGTGAAGCCGCGCAGGCCCTCCCCCTGGCGGTGGGACGTCGAGAGGGTGAGCGTCGTCGCCGGCACGCCGAGCACCGAGGCGAGTCGCCCCAGGGCGTCGGGCTCGCCGCCTCGGAACGCGTTTGCCGCGACATCCGGGTCCCCGAATGCGACGATCGCGACACCCCGGGCGGCGAGCGCCCGCAGGATGGCCAGGGTCGACTCGGTTGCTTCCTGCAGATCGTCGATCACCACGAGTCGCAGTGCCGCCACCCGCTCCCCCGGATCTTCGGAACCGATCGCCGCAACCGCGAACCGGGCGAGCTCAGCAGCGTCGAGCTGGGACTCGCGCACGAAGCTCGCGAATTGCAGGTACTCGTCGATGAAGTCGGCGGCGGCCACCCACTCGGGCCGGTCAGTACTGCGCCCGAGCTGGCGCAGCCGGGCCGGCGACACGTCGTACTCGGTGGAGCGCATCATGAGCTCGCGCAGCTCGGTGCGGAAGCGCCGCAGCCGACGCACCTCCGGTTCAAGCCCCTCCGGCCAGTGCGGCCCGGTGCCGTCGTCGATGTGGCCCTCAAGCAGGGCTGCGATGTCTGCGTCCTGCTCACCGCCGGTCACCAGCCGCGGCGGCTTCGCTCCGGAGACAAGTGCGGCCTCGCGCACCACCTCGAAGGCGAGCGAGTTCACCGTGCGTGCCATCGGCCCGTTCGTGGCAATGCCGAGCCGCAGCGCGATTGCGTCGCGCAGCCGGGTAGCGGATGCCCGGCTCAGCGTGAGGGCGAGCACCGAGCTCGGCGCCCAGCCCCGCCCGACCACCCGGTCTGCCACGAGTTCGATGAGCGTGGTGGTCTTGCCCGTTCCCGGAGCGCCGATCACAGCGGCACTCGCCTGCTCCGCCAGCTGCAGAACTGATTGCTGCGATTCGTCGAGCGTGGGGATCGCGGAAACGCGCGCGGCAGGTCGCTCGAATCCGGTGATGTTCATCGGGCCAACGGTAGTGCTTTCTGCCGACAGTGAACGGAGTGCTTGACGCGTTTGCCGGCACAGTAATCTGGGCACGTGGACATTCGAATCGGCATCAGCAACAGCCCCCGCGAAATCAACCTCGAATCAGCTCAGACGCTCGCGGAGGTGGAGAAGATCGTCGCGGATGCACTGACCTCCGGCAGCCCCTACGTGAAGCTCGCCGACGACAAGGAGAAGGTCTACATCGTTCCGACCGCGTCGCTCGCCTACATCGAGATCGGCTCGGAGACCAACCGCCGCATCGGGTTCGCGAACTAGCCATGGAGCTGCTGTTCGTCACCATCCTGGGCGCGGGCTTCGGCGCGATCATCCGCTACATCCTGCCGAACCGGCACAGCTACGGGCTGTTCCTACTGCCGGCCGTTGGCGCCATCATCGCCTCGGTCGTGTGGGTGGGCATCGGCTTGTGGGCCCTGCGCTGGACATTCGACGGCGGCTGGATCTGGGTCGCGGCACTCGTGGCCGCCGGTGCTGCAGCGCTCGCCGTGGGGCTCATCGTGCCCCGTCGCCGGCACGAAGCGGATGCCCAGCTGCTCGCAACCCTGTCAGGCGGCAAGGCCTAGCTCTCAGGCAGCGTGGCGTTCAGGCAGTAAGGCCCAAAGCATCCATTCGCCGCGTGTGCGCGGCGATGAGCTCCGTGAAGACGGGCTCGATGCGAGCCTCGTCTTTGTCGTGGTTCTGTGAGGGTGCCAGCGCGCCGCGCGCGACGAGCATCGTGTCGCCGACCAGGCGCCTGCCCCACATCGCGAGTCGGGATGCCAGCCGCGGGTTGTCCTCGATCGCTTCGAGCAACAGGGTCACCAGCACCTCCTCATCGGACGGCGCCCCGAGCAGCTGCGCCATGCGGGTGCCCGGGTCCGCCGGCAGCCCGCCAGCCAGCTTTCCGAAGAAATCGTCGAGGAAGCCAGCCGTCACGTAGCACGTGACGAGCACCTCGAACCAGTCCTGCCCGCTGGTGAGCCGCTGAAAGTCGTCGATGCGGGTGGTGAAGGGTTCCATCACCGCGCCGGGTTCGCCGCCGCGCCGCGTGATCTCGTCGGCGAGCCCGCGGTGTTTGTCGAGCGAGCGCCCCGCGACCCGGCTCAGCTGCGCCTTGGCTTCGGTCGTGGGTGCCGTCGCAATGGCGCGGCCGATGTTCTCGAACATCGTCAGCTGCACATAGGCGGCCTGCCCCAGGTATGAGGTGACGTCGGGGGTGAGCTCGTGGAGGTCCACCTTGGTGGTCACCAGCGGTGCTTCACGGCGCGGGTGCACGCGTGGCGCGGCCGTGCTCTTCGGCTTGCGCGGGAACCAGGTGACCACCGCCCCAGCTTACGGCTCGCGGTCCCCGCGGCGAGATGCAGGCGGAATCACCCGGTAAACTCGCTGTATGTCCCCCATTTCGGCGGGGACCGTGCGCCCCAGGAAAAACGGGCGTATCACCCATTCCGACAGGCGAATCCCTACGTGACTTTCTCAGAACTCAATATCGACCAGGACATGGTTGACGCTCTTGCTACCAAGGGCATCATCGAACCGTTCCCCATCCAGACCCAGACGATCCCGCTCGGCCTCGCCGGCCAGGACATCATCGGCCAGGCCAAGACCGGCACGGGCAAGACCCTCGGCTTCGGGCTGCCGCTGCTGCAGGCCCTCGGCACCGACCCGGAGCCCGGCGTGAAGGCCCTCGTGGTCGTACCGACGCGCGAGCTCTGCGTGCAGGTGGCAGAGGACCTCGTGCTGGCCGCATCCAACCGCCGCACCCAGATCGCCGCCATCTACGGCGGCAAGGCCTACGAGGGTCAGGTCGAGCAGCTCAAGGCCGGCGCGCAGGTCGTCGTCGGAACCCCCGGCCGCCTCCTCGACCTCGCTTCGCAGCGACTGCTCTCCCTCAAGAACGTCGAGGTGATGGTGCTCGACGAGGCCGACAAGATGCTCGACCTCGGATTCCTCTCCGACATCGAGAAGCTGTTCGCACAGACGCCCCCGACCCGGCACACGATGCTGTTCTCCGCCACGATGCCGGGCCCGATCGTCGCGCTCGCGCGCCGCTTCATGAACCGACCGATCCACATCCGTGCGACCGACCCGGATGAGGGCCTCACCCAGGCGAACATCAAGCACGTCGTCTACCGCGCCCATTCACTCGACAAAGACGAGGTCATCGCGCGCATCCTGCAG
>JBDUEC010000023.1:0-17783 GCA_040002655.1 Rhodoglobus sp.
CCAGCCCACCACGCTGCCACCGCCGCGGGATCGGCCTGGGCGATCTTGCCGGCCAGTTCAGGATGCCGGGCAAATAATGCTGCGAGCTCGGCGGCCGATAGGCCTGCGAGTCGGGCCAATAGCTCTTCAGGCGTGAGGTCCTTGATCGCGGCGCCAGTGAGCCCGGCTAGCGCACCTCGCGATTTCGTGCCGCTCAGCGCATGGGCGCAGGCCGCATCCGCTGCCCTGCGACGCGACTCGAGCGCGTCCCACTGGCCCTCGACGTGGCGCAGGTCCGCTCGTGCGGCGGCGAGCTTGTGCTCCAGCTTGTCGCGCGTGATCGGGTCCTGGAACGAGACCCCTTCCGGCATGATCTGCCGTCCGTACGAGCCGATCTTCTCCTGCAGCTCCTGCTCGGTGCGACGCACCCCGTCGGCATCCGTCTTGATGCTCTCCACCGCGCTCGCATAGGCGTTGAGGGCGTCGCCGTCGTTGTCGAGCTCGCTCGCGATCGCCTCGATCTCGTCGACCAGCGGATCGGCCTTCGCCGCGAAAGCAGCTGCCGCCGAACCCTGCCAGAGGCCCGAGGTCGCGACGCCCACGGCAATCCTGAGCTTCGCCTCGCTCACCTGCCGCAGGTCGTAAGCCTTGTTGTGACGGATGCGCGCGGCGTCGCGGATCGAGGACGGGTCGCCAGCCCCCGGATCCAGTCGCGACCACACCACGTCACATCACCTTCTTCGCGAGCCCGGACTCGACCTGATCGAGGTGAGCCGCCGCAGCGGCCGTGGTGCGCTGCAGCGCATCCAACGTGGACTCGAGTTGCTGCGCCCGCGCGCCGCGCAGCCCGGAGGAGTCGGCGAGCGCACCGCTCACGGCCGCGGATTGGAACGCCCCGGAGTCCGCAGAGGTGAGCTTGCCACCGAACGACAGTGGGCCGGCCGCGGTCTGGACGTTCGCGGCGACGCCCTCGACGACCGAAGTCGTCACCTGCAGGTCAGCCATCGACTCCCCCTCCGGTCGCACTCATGGTACCCAGTCGGGCGAACCTCACGCGATGGGTAGTGGTCCCCACCAGGAGTCGAACGGGGTGACCGGGGAGTTGCGCTTGTGACGCGTCGCGAGATACCGGGCCTCGATCTGCTCCGCCACGTCGTCATCGACCGGCTTACCCTCGAGAAAGTCGTCGATCTGCTGGTAGCTGAGCCCCAGGTTCGCCTCGTCGGTCTGTCCGGGGGCGTCGTCGAGTAGATCGGCGGTGGGCGCCTTGAGGTAGAGCCTCTCTGGGGCCTCGAGGTGTTCGAGCAGCGAGCGCCCCTGTCGCTTGGTGAGCCCGGAGAGCGGCAGGAGGTCGGCCCCGCCGTCGCCGAACTTCGTGAAGAACCCGGTCACGGCCTCGGCCGCGTGGTCCGTGCCGACCACGAGCAGGCTCGACTGCCCGGCAATCGCGTACTGGGCGATCATGCGCGACCGAGCCTTGACGTTGCCCTTGGTGAAGTCGCTCATCTCGGCGCCGATGGCATCCGCGTACTCGGCCTCGAATCCGTCCACACCGCGCTTGATGTTGAACGTGACTTCATGGTCAGCCTTGATGAATGTCAGGGCGAGCTGGGCATCCGCTTCGTCGGCCTGCACCGAGTACGGCAGGCGCACGGCCGTGAACTCTGCGGACGTACCTTCTGCCCGAAGCTCCTCCACAGCGAGTTGGCACAGGCGACCGGCAAGAGACGAGTCCTGGCCACCGCTGATGCCGAGCACGAACCCCTGCGCGTGAGCCGCGCGCAGGTAGTTCTTGAGAAAGTCGATGCGCGTGCGCACCTGTTGGGCCGGGTCGACGGCTGGCGAGACCTCGAGGTCGGAGATGATCTGGGCTTGAACCTCACGCATACCCAGAATCTACCCGCTGTAGTGGCGCCGGATCACCCCGGCCGCCTGCTTGCCGTAGACGCAATAGTCGTCGTTGGTGGATGCCTCGCCCACCGGGTACAGCTCCGCGGGCCAGTCCCGCAGCATGAAGCCGCCCACCCAGGGCCGCGCAGCGCACGCAGACAGCATGTCTTCGTAGTACCGCGCCTGCTCTTCCTCGGAGGGCGCGCCCGCCAGGGTCCAATCATTGGGTCGGTTGGCGGACCCGTCGCGACTCGGGCAACCGGCCTCCATGAAGATGAACGGCTTGCCAGTCGCCTCGACCACCTTCTCGATGCGATCGAGCTGCTCCTGCCACTGGCCGATGCGGTAATAGCCGCTCGACGACACCACATCCACGGCGTCCCACCACGTGACGTGATCCTCCTGGTACTTGTCGCAGTTGTAGGTGATCGGCCCGGAGTAGATCTCTCGCACGCGGCGGATCAGCTCGCGCCATTCGGCATCCCGCTTGTCGGTCATCACCATCTCGCAGCCGATGCAGAACAGCTCGCAGCCCTCGGCCTCGGCGATGGCGGCGTAGTGCGCGATGAAGCGGGTGTATGCGGCGAACCAGTCCGTCCAGTTCGGCTCCCCCGGCACATCCCAGTCGAAGAACGAGATGAACCCGCGCCAGGTGCCGTTGGCCACGTTGACAACGGGTTTCAGACAGACTTTCAGGCCGATCCCCTTGGCGGTTCGGATCGCCCAGCGCAGCTCGTCGTCGGTCACGGTGGGTTCGGCCTCGAACGGAATCGCAGTCGACTGCGGCGTCTCCTGCAGTGCCGCGAAGGCGATCGCGACCCAGTTCGCGTCGAGCTCGAGCATCGCTGCCATCGAGTCCTCGGCGGCCCGGGTCGCCCACGACCCGCGAATGCCGGTCCACCCCCAGGTCATGCCGTTCACGGGCGTAGCGAGACCCTGCGTCACGCGCGCGCCGTGAACAGGAGTTGGTTGGCGCTGCGCAGCACCCGCGCCGAGACCAGGTCGTCCGCGCTCAGCCCAGCGGATGTCGCCACCGCGAACTCGGCGCTCTCCCCCGGCAACAGCGTCACGAGCATGTCGTCGGCCACAGCATCCGGATCAAGCTTGTCCACCAGCAGAGCCACATCGCGCACCAGGTTCTCAGCGCGCACCATCACGGTGTAGCCGGTCGCGGTGGCCACGACAGATGTCACTAACCGGGGCTCGGCGAGCCCAGAGTCGCGGTACTCCGCGAAAAACCACAGCCCGCGCACCGAGCCGATGGAGGCCACGATGTACTCGGATGCGGGGTCGGCGGGCACGACCACGTCCGGGTCGAGGGTGACTGTCACGGTCTGCCGCGGCTCGGCATGCACCCCGGTCGTCGTGGAGGCGAGGATGGCCCCCGTGTACGCGCGGCGCTCGATCGTGAGTTCGCCGGTCCAGGCATCCGCTTCGTCGTTGACGACCACCACGGCGAGGCCGACGCCGCGCGGTTGGACCGTGACCAGGCGGCTCGCGTAGGCATGCCGGATCGCGTACATAGTCGGCTTGGCGCGACCGTCGCCATCGATCGCAGCCCACGATGTAACCGGCCAACAGTCGTTGAGCTGCCAGACGACGCTGCCGGCACAGCGCGGGCTGTACGACCGGAGGTGTTCGATATTGGTGCGCACCGCCACCGCCTGGTTGAGTGACATCGCCCAGTGCCAGTCGTTGGTGTCGTTCTGGAAGGGCAGGTGCGCGACCAGCCCATCGGTGAGCTTGTCGTTGCCGCCGAGGGCCTTCTGGTGGCCGATCATTCCGGGCGACTCCGCGGTGAGCGGGTCGTCGGAGATCGATCGGGTCATCGTCGACCAGGTTGGGGGTCCCTGCCAGCCGAATTCCCCGACGAAACGCGGCACCAGGTCGCGGTAGTGCGGGTAGTCGAGGCGGTTCCACAACTCCCACTGGTGCGAGGAACCGTTGTCGTTATCGTTCGGGTGCAGGCCACCATCAGCGTGCTGGGGACCGGGCGACCACGGACTGGCCGGCGTGTACGGCCGGTTCGGATCCAGTTGCGCGAGCAGCTCTGGGAGCAGCTCGAGGTAGTAGCCCAGCCCCCAGGTCTGGCCTTCCAGACGCTTCTCCCAACCCCAGTCGGAGTAGCCCCAGATGTTCTCGTTGCACCCATTCCAGAGCACGAGGCTCGGGTGCGGAAGCAGGCGGATGACGTTGTCGCGAACCTCGGCGAGAACCTCGGTGCGCATCGGCTCCTCCTCCGAGTACGCCGCGCACGCGAACAGGAAGTCCTGCCAGACCAGCACGCCGCGCTCGTCGCAGAGCTCATAGAAGTCGTCGCTCTCGAAGATGCCGCCGCCCCACACCCTGAGGAGGTTGATGTTCGCGCCCACTGCCTGGTCGATGCGCGCCCGGTAGCGGTCGCGAGTCACCCGGTGCACGAAGGCATCGTCCGGAATCCAGTTGGCGCCCTTGATGAAGAGCGGCTGCCCGTTGACCACGAACACGAAGCTGGTGCCGAACTCGTCCGGTTCGCGGTCGAGGCGCACGGTGCGGAATCCGAGTCTCGTGGCGAACTGGTCGATCACGCCATCGTCGTCGCTCAGGTCGACGGCCAGCGGGTAGAGCGGCTGCTCGCCGTAGCCCAAAGGCCACCAGAGGTCCACGTCCGCAACGCTCAACTCGAGGGTTGCCGAGCTCGACCCTGCGGCGACGCTGGCCTCGGCCCTCGAGTCGCCGACGGTCGCGGACACGGTGAGGTCCACATCCGCCGCGCGTTCCAGCTCAACGTGCACCGTGACCAGTCCGTGCGTGCCATCGACGCTGGCGAGCGGCCGAACCGCGGCGAGGCGCGCGGTGCTCCAGCCGTGCAGCACAACCGGTCGCCAGATGCCCGCGGTCGCGGCATCCAGTCCCCAGTCCCAGCCGAAGTTGCAGGCCATCTTGCGGATCGCGTTGTAGGGGTGGAAGTTCACGTGCGGTCGGTAGCCGATCTCCAGGCTCATGCGGTCGGCGTACTTGACCGGCGAGGAGAACGTAACCACGAGCTCGTTCTGCCCCTCGCGCAGCAGCCCCGACACGTCGAAGCGGTAGGTGCGATGCATATTCACGGTCGACCCGACGGCACTTCCGTTCAGTTCGATGGATGCCACGGTGTCGAGCCCCTGGAAGACCAGGTCGGTGCGCTCGCGACCGTCATCCGTCCACTCGAAGGTGGTCGAGTACTGCCAGTCGGCCCCGCCGATCCAGGCCAGGATCCGCTCGTTGTCGTCGAGGTACGGGTCGGGGATGAGTCCGGCAGCCAGCAGGTCGGTGTGCACAGATCCCGGCACCGTCGCGGCGACCCGGGCGTCGGCGATCTCCGCGGGGATCGTGCCGGCGAGCGCGCGGAGCGACCAGCCTTCGTGCAGGGTGCGGCTGAGCGGTTCGCGCGTGTGTTCACGCACGATCGCGGAGTCGTTGGTCATTTGGTGGCTCCCGACGTGATTCCGTTGTAGATGTACTTCTGAAGGATGAGGAAGATGATGAGCGTCGGCACGATCACCACCATGGTGCCGGCGGCGATCACCTCCCACTGCGCACCGAACGGGCCCTTGAACCGGAACAGCGACGTGGAGATCACTCCGAGGTCGCTTGAGGGCATGTAGAGGAACGGGATGTAGAACTCGTTGTAGATGGCGATCCCACGAATGATGAGCACGGTCGCGATCGCCGGCTTGAGCAGCGGCATGATCACTCGCCAGTAGATCGTGAAGCGGTTCGCGCCGTCGAGCATCGCTGCTTCGTCGAGCGACTTCGGGATGGATGACATGAACTGCACGAAGATGTAGATCGAGATGATGTCGGTGCCGAGGAACAGCACGATGGGCGCCCAGATCGTGTTGAACAGGCCCATGCTGTTGACGATCTGGAACGTCGCAACCTGGGTGGTGACCGTGGGCACGAGCGTTGCCAGGAGGAAGAGCCCGAGTACGCCGTTCTTGAAGCGGAAGGTGAATCGGTCGATCGCGTAGGCGGTCATCGTGCCAATCAGGATCGTTCCGGTGAGGGAGACCACCATGATGAAACTGGTGTTGATGAGGCCCTGAACCATCCCGCCCCGCACGATCGCCGTGACGAAGTTGTCGATGTTGAAGACGTTCGCGGGAAAGTCGAACGGACCGGTGGTCACGAACTCCGATTGGGACTTCATTGACGCGATCAGCACCACTCCGAGTGGCAACAGCGTGACGACGCTGGCGACGATCAGGGTCAGGTACTTCAGGGCCGTCAGGACGACGCGAGAGATCATGAGAGGTCCACCTTGTCATCCGGCACGATCCGTCTCTGGATCCAGGTGAGGATGAGCACGATGGCGAGCAGCAGCACCGCCATCGCAGAAGCGAGCCCGACCTTATGGAACGTTCCGAACCCGAGAAGCACCGTCTTGATCACGAAGGTCATCGACCCGTTTGCACCGAGCGTCATGATGTACGGAATCTCGAAGACCGCGAGGCTGCCCGCGATGGCCAGGATGAACGAGAGGCTGATGATGCGCTTGATCCCGGGCAGGATCAGGTAGCGGAACTGCTGGAACCGACCGGCGCCGTCGAGTTCGGCCGCCTCGTACAGCTCACTCGGGATCGACTGGATCGCCCCGAGGAAGAGCACGAAGTTCAGGCCCATGTAACGCCACACCGACGTGCCAGCGAGCGAGAAGTTGACCACGTCGGGATCGCCGAGCCAGTGCTTCGACAAGGCGTCGAGACCGAAGGCGTGCAGCGCGGAGTCCAGCGTTCCGCCGGGCTGGAACAGGTAGAGGAACACGAAGCCGATCGCGACCCCGTTGATGAGGTACGGGAAGAACAGGATGCCCTTGAACAGGTTCCTGAAGCGGGTGCTGAAACTGAGCACCGTAGCGAAGCACAGCGCGATCACCATCTGCACGAGGGACGCGCCGATGTAGTAGAGGCTGACGAGGAACACCGGCAGTATGTCGTCCCTGGTGAAGATCTTGCCGTAGTTCTGCAGGCCGACGAAGACCTTCGGTGACGCACCGAACCCATCCCAGTCGGTCAGGCTGTAGTAGATGAGGTTGCCTGCCGGAAGGTAGGTGAACACGCCGAGAAGGATGAGCGGAACCGCCAGGAACAGCCACGGCGTCAGCTTGCGGTCGCGCCCACCCCTACCCCGGCCACTCCAAGCGGGCCGGTTCGGAAGCGGGTGCGCAGCAACTGCCGGAGCATCCGATGGGGGTGTGGTCGTTGTGGTCATGAGAACCGCATCTCCATTGATGTTCCGGCAGTTGTCTGAATTTCGCTACAGGCTAGCCGAGGGCTTCCGTGCGCGCGGCCTTCCACTTGTCGTTGAGCTCCTGGAAGTAGGAGTCCATGTCACCAGCGATCGCGCCGCGTGCGATGTCCACCAACTTCTGCCGGTAGACGTTGCCGCCCAGGTCGATCTCGGCGCCGTTGGAGATGTCGGTCTGCAGGCTCTCCTTACCGGCCGGAGCCGGGGTCAACTGCACGAGCTTGACGCCGAGGCTATCGAAGCTGGCCAGCGTGTCTGGTAGGTCTCCGCCGATCACCGGCGAAACGCCGCCCTGGTCCTTCGCGAACCCGGACTCGCTGGTGAACCAGTCAATCCAGGCACGCGCGGCGGCTTTGTGGGTCGAATGGATGTTGATCCCCATTTGGTAGTCGCCGCCGACCGGAGACTGGAATGCGCCATCCGTCTGCACCGGGAACGGGTAGTAGCCGATGTCGTCCTTCGATCCGCCAGCGGTCACCGCCGCATCCTGCATCTGCACGATCGCCCAGGATCCGAGAACCATGGTCGCCACCTGCCCGGTGCCGATGAGCACCTTCGAGTTCTCCCAGTTCGTGGTGGCTGGGTCGTCTTCGACTAGGCCATCGTGCACAACTTCGAACAGGAGCGAGTCGATGGTGTACATGTCGTTGCCCTTGGTCCACGGGGCATCCTGGTCGGTCAACTCGTTGGACGCGTCGGGGCCGGAGTAGCCCAACTCGCCCTGCCACTGCGACATCGGCCAGCCATCCTTGTAGTTCGTGTACAGCGGGATCGCATCGGTCTTGTCCTTGATCGCCTTCAGGTCGTTGATGAACTCCTCGGGCGTGGTCGGTGCTTTGTCGATTCCGGCAGCGGCCCAGACCTTCGTGTTGTACACGTAACCCTGCGCGTTGCCCACGGTCGCGATGCCGTAGGTCGTGCCGTCGAAGGACTGCTCCGAGGTGAATAGGTACTTCTTCGACAGGTCGGCCTGCTTGCCGAGCGGCTCGAAGTAGTTGGCGAGCTTGTCCTTGGTGACCGCGCGGGGGATCATCAGCACGTCACCGTAGTCGTCCGTGTTGAGGCGAACCGCCACCTCCCCCTCGTAGTCGGTGATCGCTTCGAACTTGACCGTGACGTCTGGGTACTTCGCCTCGAAGGTCTTCTTGTAGTCGAGCAGCACGTTGTCGACGAGGTCGGTGCGGTGGGTGAGAACCGTGATGGTTCCCGAGGGCTTGTCGTCAGCTGCGGGTGTTCCTCCGCCACTGCAACCGGCCAGGAGGAGTGCGGCCGCTGAGATGGCCGCCATCCCCGCAATGAGCTTCTTTGCCATGAGTGTCTCCAATTCGGTATCGCCATTGACTCCGACCCGAACCTCTGCGAGCTCGGAAGGGATGTACCTGCTATCGCGTCATGGTAGGGCGGCAGCTGTGCGAGCGTCAAGCATCAATGTCAACGTAGTACATTCGATGTCCCATTGGTCGTTTGAGTCCAATTCCTTTGATTTTCAGGCGTTCTGAGATGCTGCAAGGGCTTGCCAGCGCAGCAAATGTCCTACGCTGACATTCGTGGATTTCTCCCCGATGCTGCTAACCTGAGCGCAGTCCGGCAACCACGATCGGTGAGAGGAGCAGCGGATGACCACGTCACCGACCGGCCAATTCGAGTCGACTCCCCGGGCAACACTGGCCGATGTCGCCCGTCTCGCCGACGTCAGCGCGAAGACCGTCTCGCGCGTGATGTCAGGCGACGGGAGTGTGTCCGCCCAGACCCGCGAGCGGGTGATGCTGGCCTCCAAACGGCTGCGGTTCCGACCGAACAGCCTCGCGCGAAACCTCAGGCACGGGGGCGTGACCAGCACCGTCGCATTCGTGATCGGCGACATCCAGAACCCCTTCTACTTCCACGTCGCGGCTGGGGTGGAGAAGGAACTCGCCTCCCAGGGCCTGACGATGCTGCTCGCGACCACGGATGACTCCCCCGGCAGCGAGGCAGTGGTCGTCGACACCCTGCTCGCGCAGCGGGTGCGCGCCCTGCTAATCGTGCCGATCGCCGACGACCAGTCGTATCTCGAGGGCGAGCGCCAGCTCGGAACTCCGGTCGTGTGCGTGGACCGGCCTGGGCACAACCTGGTCGCTGACTCCGTTGTGCTGCAGAACCGCGCGGGCGCGGCTGCCGCAGTTCGATCCCTCGTCGAAGCCGGCCACCGCAAGATCGGATTCATCTGCAGCCCGGCCGAGCTGTACACCCACCAGGAGCGTCTGGCGGGAGTGCGTGGGGCGCTCTTGGAGGTTGGCATCACCGACTCGGCGCGCTGGGAGCGGCTCGGGCCGGTCGACGGGCCGAGCGCCGAGGAGTCGGTACGCGACCTGATGTCGATGGACGATCCGCCCACCGCGATCATCGGAGGCAACAACCGGGCGAGCGCCGGCGTCATCCGCGAGATCATCAATCGCGAGCGTCGGGTCGCATTCATCGGCTTCGACGATTTCGAGCTTGCCGACTCGCTCGGCATCAGCGTGATCGGCTACGACACGATGGAGATGGGTCGCCAGGCCGCACGACTGGCCCTCGCGCGCCTCGCCGATCCCTCGGGGCCGCCCCGGCAGGTCGAGATCCCGACAATGCTGATAAAGCGCGGCTCGGGCGAGTTCGCTCCCCCTGATCCAGAGAGCGTGCGCTTACCCTAGTTCCATGCACTTGCGGGCCTCTCACGCCGCCGCCATCGCCGCGCTCGCGGTGATGGCGCTCTTGACCGCGCCGCTCATTGCACAGGCCGACGACGTGAATGGCACCCACTACCCGAGCTGGAGCGAAGTCGAGGCCGCGCGCGGCAACGTGGCTGCGACGGCAGCCACGATCGACCAGATCAATGCCCTGCTTACCTCTCTTCAGACCGAGGCCAACCGCCTCGGAGATGCTGCAGTGAAGGCCGTCGCACTGGCCGACAAGGCGAAGTACGACCTCGCGCAGGCGACAACTAGAGCCGAGAACCTGGAGAGCCAGGCGGATGCCGCCACCACCCGCGCCGACGACTCGACCAGCCGCGCGAGCCAGATCGTGGCCGCCATGTACCGGGAAGGTGGAGCCGACCTCTCCGCCCTCGCCCTCGTGGGGGGCGGAGTCGGCAGGTCCAACCTGCTCTACGGGCTCGGCGCCCTGAACAAGGTCGGCGAACAACTCGGGGTGATTCTCACCCAGGCGAAGATCGACAGGAACGCCGCCACCGCGCTGGCCGACCAGGCATCCGTCGCCCGCGACGTTCGCGACAAACTTTCGAAGGCAGCGGATGTTGCGGCCGTCGCCGCGCAGGCAGCCTCGGCTGCGGCGGACAAGGCCGTCGCCGACCAGCAGGCGCACGTGCAGGACCTGTACGGGCAGCTCGCGTCCCTCAAGAACACGACCGCGCAGGTCGAAGCCGACTACCGCGCCGGCCAGGAGGCCGAAGCCTCGTACGAGGCTCAGTACGGCGCGTCGGAGGGCAACGGCGACGACGGGTTCAGCGTGCCGGGCAGTGGAGTCAACGACCCGGCCGCCGCGCAGTCCTACGCTTTCTCACGCCTGGCGCAGATGGGCTTCGGCGGCGACCAGAACAGTTGCCTGCTGCGGCTCTGGAACCAGGAGTCGGGATGGCGCACCAACGCCTACAACTACTCCAGCGGAGCGTACGGAATTCCACAATCGCTGCCGGCCAGCAAGATGGCCGCGTCCGGATGGGACTGGCGCACCAACTACATGACGCAGATCGAATGGGGTCTCGCGTACATCACCGATCGCTACGGCTCACCGTGCGGCGCGTGGTCACATGAGATCGGCTACAACTGGTACTAAGCGGCTTTCGCGACGCTTCCCCTGCTGTGACGCGAGTCGCGTCCGATGCGCTGGCCGTCGGCCACGTGCATGCCAGCCTCGATGCGTGAGTGACTGCCAACCCGCGCTCCCCGGCCGATCTGGGCCTTGGCTCCGATGTGCACGTTGCTGCCGATGAACGCGCTGCTGCCCACGTAGGCGTCCACGTCGATCCAACTGCCGGCGCCAATCCAGGCGTTCGGCCCGATCTCCGCGCCGTTCTCCACGTATGCGGTGGCCTCGATGTAGGCGCTCGGGTGTGCCGTCGCCTTCACCGAAACGAAGCCACGGCCATTGTCGTGCCTGCGGTACCGTGCAACGGTTCCGAACTCGTCTTCCACTTCCTCGTAAACCTTGTTCACTGTTCTCTCCCCGGGGCCCGTTATCGGGACCGGCCCCTTCATCCGCTTAAACACCGGAGTGGCGCGAAAAAGTCCCTCAGTGCGTCGGGCCCGTGCGCGATCGGCTCGTGGCTCGTGCTCGTGCGGCCCGAGGGACAGCGACACGTCGCGGTCTTAACGAAAGAATGGGCCGCACCAAGTGCGACCCATTCTTGCTACGTTGCGGGGACAGGATTTGAACCTGCGACCTCTGGGTTATGAGCCCAGCGAGCTACCGAACTGCTCCACCCCGCGGCGAAGTACCCAGACTAGCACAGTAGATTTGAGGCGATGAATTCGTCAGCTGCGCCCGTCTGGAACGGCACATCCACCCCCATCCTTCCGACCACGTCGATGGCGCGCACGGTCGAGTTCTACCGCGGGCTCGGCTTCGTGGTGCGGCTCTACCGCGACGGCGGCTACGCCTACGTCACGGCGACCGAGCAGTGGGAGCAGGGCGTGATGCTGCACTTCAGCCTCACCGATAGCCTCGACCCGTTCGTGAGCGCCGGCATGGCGTATGTGACGGTCGACGATGTCGACTCGCTGTACGCCAGCATCCGCTCGACCGGTCTCGTCGAGGACGCGATAGCGGATGACGGCCAGACGCGCTACACGACGCGCGAACTGAAGGCGCGCTGGCGCCAGGGGCTCTCGCTCGCGCGCATCTCCCGCCCCTGGGACCAGCCCTGGGGCATGCGCGAATTCGCCATGCTGGATCCGGACAACAACCTGATTCGCGTTGGGCACATCCTCCGGTAGCCGGCCCGTGGTCGCGGGCCGGCTATCCGTGGTTAGCCAGCTGCGGTGATCGCCCGTTCGATCGCTTCCTGCAGACGCTTGTCGGCCTGCGCGGCGGCGACCAGATCGTTCGCGGCGTAGGCGGCGGTGCGGTCGGCGAGCGCCTGCTTGGCATCCGCCAGCGCCTGTGTGAGTGCCGCGTTGTCGGTGGGCGTCGTCGATGGCGGCGTGGTCCCGTCGGTCGGCGTTGTCGTCGGCGGAACGCCGCCGTCTCCGGCGCTTGCACCAGAATCCCCGCCGAACAGAGAGTTGAGCGCCTGGTCGAGGGTGTCTTCGAAGGCGATCTGGTCACCGAAGGCAACGAGCACCTTGCGCAGCAGCGGATAGGTCGTGTTGCTGGTCGACTGCACATAGACCGGCTGCACGTAGAGCAGGCCACCACCGACCGGAAGCGTCAGCAGGTTGCCGAGCTTCACCTCGGTCTTGCCGCGCTCAAGCAGGGCGAGCTGGTTGGCCACCTCGGTGTCTGTGCTGAAGTTGTTCTGCACCTGGCCGGGGCCGGGCACGGTGTCCTGCTTCGGCAGTGTGAGCAGCGTGAGCTTGCCGTAGTTCGGCCCGGCGTCAGAGTCGACCGCGAGATATCCGGTCAGCACGTTTCTGGTGGAGTCCGCGCTGCCCTTCGGAATGTAGGTCGAGTACAGCGTGAAGGCCGGCGCGGTCTGCCCGGGCAACTGCATGCTCAGGTAGTAGGGCGGCTGCAGCGTATTCGCCGTGCCCACCGGGTCGTTCGGCGTGACCCACTGGTCGTCGCTCGAATAGAACGAGCCGGCATCCGTCACATGGTACGAACCGAGGATTGCGCGCTGGGCCTTGAACAGGTCGGCCGGGTAGCGCACGTGATCGAGCAACTGCGCGCTCATCTCGCTCTGCGGTTTGACCGTGCCGGGGAAGATCTTCTGCCAGGTCTTCAGCACCGGGTCTTTGTCATCCCAGGCATAGAGGGTGACCTTGCCGTCGTACGCGTCGACGGTGGCCTTAACCGAGTTGCGGATGTAGTTGATGTCGTCGGTCGCAAACGCCGGATCTGGCGTGTCCGTGTCGGCGATCGTGCGGCTGAGCTGCTCGATCTGCGAGTACGGGTACGCATCGCCGGTCGTGTAGCCATCGATGATCCAGACGATCTTTCCGTCGACGATGGCCGGGTACGGGTCACTGTCGAGGGTCAGGTACGGCGCGACCTTCTGCACTCGCAACTTCGGATTGCGGTCATAGAGAATCTGCGACTGGTCGGTCACCGCGTCGGAGAGCACGATCTGCTCGGACTGGAACTTGATGGCGTAGACGAGCTTCTTGAAGATGTTGTCGAGCTTCGGCCCGCCGTTGCCCGAGAAGGTGGTCGTGGCGTTCTGGTTGTTATCGGAACCGGCCGACGGGTAGTCGAGCTCGATCTTCTTGGCACCCTTGGCCGCGCCGACGATCGAGTACTCGGGCGATTCCTCGCCGAAGTACACCCGAGGCTCGAAGTCACCGAGCGAACCCACACTCGGGATGCCGGACTCGAGGAACACGGGCTGGCCATCGCTCGCGCGCTGGTTGCCGTAGGCGGCGACCACACCGTAGCCGTGGGTGTACACGACGGTGTTGTTGTACCAGGTCTGGGAATCACCGAGGCCGGTCTGGTCGAGCTCGCGCACCGCGATCACGGTGTCCTGCGTCTTGCCGTCGATCGTGTAGCGGTCAACGTCGAGGCGCTTCGCGAACTGGTAGTACTGCTTGAACTGCTGGAGCTGGGCGAACGCCTGCGGCACGAGTGAGGGGTCGATGATGCGGATGTTGGCGGTCGTCTCCGCGTCTTCCTTGAGGGCGCCGGCCTCTGCATCCGTTGTCGCGGAGTATGGCACCTCCTTGACATCGGCCACACCGTAGGCGTCCCTGGTGGCTTTGATGCTGCGGTCGATGTAGGTGGATTCGAGGGTGCGAGCGCTCGGGTCAACCTGGAAGCGCTGCACGATCCACGGGTAGACCGAGCCGATCAGTAGGCCGCTGACGAGCAACAGGGCGGTGCCGATGATGGGCAGGCGCCAGCGACCGATGATCGCCGTCACGATGAAGAGAATGGCGACGAGGGCTGCAATGCCGGCGAGGATCGCGCGGCCGGGGATCGTGGCGTTGGCTTCGGTGTAGCCGGCACCGGTCTGCAGGAACCCCGCGCCCTGGGTGTTGACCGTCGTGTACTGGTCGAGCCAGATGCTGATCGCCTGCAGCGCGAGGAAGATCGCCGCGGTGACGGCGAGCTGCACGCGCGCGGTGCGCGAGATGCGCACCTCGCGGCCGCTGAAGCGCAGTGCGCCGTAGAGGTAGCTCGTGGCGAGCGCGGCCAGGAACGCGATCAGCAGCACCGCCGAGGCGAAGCCGAGCACCCCGTGCCAGAGCGGCAGGTTGTAGAAGTAGAACGAGATATCGAGGCCGAACTGCGGGTCCTTCACACCGAACGATGTCTGGTTGAGCCACTGCAGCACGGTGGGCCATCGGGACGCCGCCGAGACTCCCCCGAAGATGCCGAGAACGATCGGGATACCCAACATCGCCAGACGACGGAGGGGCTCGATCACCTGCTGGTAGCGATCGAGCTGCGAGTTGAGCTTGGCGTAAACCGGACGCCAGCGGAACGCGATCTCGATGCTGAGCCAGACCGGGATCGCCATACCGAGGAAGCCGATGAGGAAGAGAATCGCACCGGAGAACCACTGGGTGGTCAGCACGCTGAGGAAGCCGAGCTGGTCGTACCAGAGCACGTCGGTGTACAGACCGGATGCCACGAAGAACGCGATCACGAGTACGGCGATCACGATGGCCGTGATCGTGAGAGTGGCCCTCGTCCGGCTTGCTGGACGACTGGTGGTTGAAGTCACTTCGCGGCTCCTGGCTGCTTGGGGGTTAGCTCATCTTAAGGCGTTCCGCCTGCGAAATGACTTGACGTCAGGAGGTGGGACAGGTGGGGAGCTTCGAGGTGTCCCCGCCTGCGGCGATCACCTTGAGGGCCGCGAGCGAATCGTCCAGGGTCTTCACCGCGAAAACGGTGAGACCGGCGGGAATGTGGCCGGTGACCTCGTCGCAGTTCGACGCCGGCGCCAGGAACCAGGTGGCCCCCGCATCGCGCGCGCCGTACATCTTCTGGCGGATGCCGCCAATCGCGCCCACGACGCCGGCTCCGGTGATCGTGCCGGTGCCCGCGACATCCTCCCCACCGTTGAGCTCGCCCGGCGTGAGCTTGTCGATGATCCCCAGCGCGAACATCATGCCAGCGGACGGGCCACCCACGTTCTCGAGCTGGATCTTCACGTCGAATGGGAAGGTGTAGTCGCTTCCCACGATGATGCCGATGATCGGTACAGGGGCGTCACCGTCGCTCAGCACTGGCGTGATCTCGAGGGTCTTCTCCGCACCGTCCCGCTGGACGACCACGGTGGCCGGCGCGTCTGTGCCGTTGGCCTTGATGCCGGCGCGGAGGGCTGAGACGTCAGCGAAGGTCTGGCCATCCACACTCGTGATGATGTCGCCCGGCAGCAGCACGCCATCCGCTGGTCCGCCCTTCTGGGTCTCGACCACATTCAGGGTGCTCGGGAAGGTGTAGCCGAGGTCGGTGAGGGCGGCGGCGATCGCCTCCTTCTGCGAGTTCTGCATATCGATACGGCCCTGCTCGTCGGACTGCTGCACCGTCTCACCAACGGGGTAGATCTCGTCGATCGGGAGTACCGCGCGGCTGGGGTCGAGGTAGGCGCCGGCGATCTCCACCCAGCTCGGCAGGTCCTCGCGGTTTCCGGCGATACGCACCGTGAGCATGTCGAGGGTGCCGTCGGTCGGGTAGGTCTTCTGGCCGGGGATGCTGATCAGCGGCACATCCTTGCCGCCGGACTCCTGGGTGCCGAGCGTGTTGTAGACCGGGCCGGGCTCCTCCACGACGAACGGCGCGGGCAGCAGGGCGATCACGGTGACGCCCACGAGCGCGAACGCGAGCACCAGCCAGCCGATGACCCGACCCCTGCGGGGTCGGTCGCGTTCTGGTGCTGTGTCGGTGAAAAGTGCCACCTGAATTCCTCGCAGGTCGTGGAGCGTGCGCGGATGTTCGCCACAGGCGCACCGCACGAGGCATCAGCCTAGGCGAAAACACATCCGAGCCCGCTGTGCAGCGGCTAGCGTTGAATCCATGACAGACGATGCGCGCGACGAACCGGACGACGAGTTCCGCGACATGCTGCGCGACTTCCTCGCGGGCAACACCAACATCGACCCCGCGAAGCTCGCCGGCGCGGCCGGACTGCCGAACGATCCCGAGATGGTTGCCCAGCTGATCGCCCAGCTGCAGAACGCTCTGCAGAACAGTGGCGAAGGCATCAACTGGGGGCTCGCCCTTGAGCAGGCCAAGGGTCTCGCCTCCCGCTCCACGGTCGTCTCCCTTCCCGCGGAGCGCTCCGCGCTCGAGCAGGCCTTCCACGTGGCGTCGCTGTGGCTCGACGACGTCACCTTCGTCGCCGAGCTCACGGTCGAACCGAAACTCATGAGCCGGCAGGAGTGGGTGACGGCAACGATGCCGCTGTGGACCCAACTCGCCGAGCCGGTCGCCAACTCGATCGCGAACTCCCTCACCGAAGTTCTGCAGCAGAGCGCACCCGAAGACATGAACGACATGATCGAGAACGCGAGCCAGCTCATGCGCAATGTGGGCGGCACCCTGTTCGCGATGCAGCTCGGGCAGGTCGTCGGCCAGCTGTCGACGGAGGTCGTCTCCGGCGGCGATATCGGCATCCCCTTGCTGGGATCCTCTGACGGCACCGACCAGCAAGCGGCCATCCTGCCGCAGAACGTGGCGGCCTTCGGGGCAGGGCTCGACATCCCCATTGACCAGGTGCAGCTCTACCTGGCCGTGCGCGAGCTCGCCCACGCACGTCTGTTCCGGCATGCGAAGTGGCTGCGGCTGCAGCTGCTCACCTCGATCACGGAGTTCGCGAAGGGCATCCGCATCGACACGGATCGCCTTGAGGAACTCGCCGCTGACTTCGACCCGAACAACCCCGAGGAACTGCGCCAGGCGATGACCAGCGGCGCGCTGATTCCGCCGAAGTCCGAAGACCAGTTGGCCGCCCTCGGCCGCCTCGAGACCACGCTCGCCCTGATCGAGGGCTGGGTGGATGTCGTCACGGCCCAGGCGACAACCCGCCTGCCGTCGAGTGGCGCGATCGCCGAGACGGTGCGTCGTCGCCGAGCCTCCGGCGGTCCGGCCGAGTCCGCGTTCGCCACCCTGGTCGGCCTCGAGTTGCGCCCGCGCCGCCTGCGGGAGGCAGCGGCGATGTGGCAGAAGATCACGGATGCCGTCGGCCCCGAGAAGCGCGACCAGCTCTGGGCGCACCCCGATGTCATGCCCTTGGGCGAGGACATCGATGACCCCACAGCCCTGATCGCCCGCATCACCGACGGAGCCCCCCAGCCGGATGACGTGGACCAGGCCATCGAGGACCTGCTCAACGACGACACCACAGAGCGGCCGCACGAGGAGTAGGCGCGCTTTCGGCCGGTCTGCTCGCGCTTTTCGGCGACCGGCTGTGGATCGCCCGCACGCCAGACCGGCAGAGCGCGCACACTGGGCGGCATGGTGCTCCGGCTCGACCCCCGCTTCCCACTTGTCTGGCGCAGCCCGTT
>JBDUEC010000024.1:0-17067 GCA_040002655.1 Rhodoglobus sp.
GCGTGGTCGGCGGCGACCTGTCGGTGTCGTCGGTGCTCACGATCGCCGTGACCGCCTTCGGTGACCTCGAGGGCCGCGCCCCCGTGCTGCGTTCAGGTGCGCGGGCCGGCGACGTGGTCGCCGTCTCCGGTGCGCTCGGCGACGCCTCCCTCGGCCTGCACCTGCTGTTCGAGCGCGCCGTCGACGCTTTGGGGGAGCCGGATGCAACGGCCGCCGCCCAGCTGCGCGCCGAGTTTCCCGACCCGATCGGGGCCCAGCTCGCGCCGAGCCCGCCGATCTCGGACGGCGTTGCCGCCGCGATCGCCGGCGCCACCGCCATGCTCGACCTGAGCGACGGCCTGGTGCTCGACGCGCGCAGGCTCGCGCTCGCGAGCGGGGTGGCTGTTGACTTCGAATCGGCGGCGGTGGGCGGATCCGAAGCGCTTGAGGGTGGCGAGAGCCACTCGCTCCTCGCGACCTTTTCGCCGGGCACGGCGCTGCCGGGCGGTTTCCGTGCCATCGGCCGAGTGGTGGCGGGAGAGGGCGTGCTCGTGGATGGTGCGCCGTACGAGCGACGCGGTGGCTGGGATCCCTACGAGGGCTGGGACGGCGCCGTCGGCTGAAGCCAGTACAGGGCGGTGTCGCCGTAGTCCTTGCGCTTGTCGAGCTCGAGGCCGTCGGGCCAGAGGGGTGGCGGCGTTCGCGAGCTGCGTTCGAGCACGACCACGGCATCCGCTGATAGCCGATGCACGAGCGCTTCGAGGTTGTGCGTGAGTTCAGCAATCCCGAGTTCATAGGGCGGATCGATGAAAACCAGGTCCCACTCAGCGGCCGAGCCGCCGAGAAAAGCCTGCACCGGCTGGCCGGTGACATCGATGGTGAGGTCGGAGCCCCTCGGCGCCTCGCGGAGCACGAGCGCGGCGTTATCGCGGCAGGCCCGGGTGGCGGCTCGACTCCGCTCGACGAGCGTTACCTGCGCCGCCCCGCGCGAGGCTGCCTCGAGCCCCAGGGCGCCGGAACCTGCGTAGAGGTCGACCACGCGGGCGCCTGCGACGGCGCCGCGCGCATCGAGGGCCGAGAAGATCGCCTCGCGCACCCGGTCACTTGTCGGGCGGGTGCCGACCTGCGGCACCGCCAACCGGAGCGACCCGGCGAACCCGGCGATGATGCGCGACATGTGCCCAAGCCTATTGATGCAGGATGGGACCCATGGATGCCCCCACCGTCGAACGCGTGTCGGCCAGCGATCTGGATGCGGCAAGCGTCATCGCCCTGTACGAGTCGGTCGGCTGGAGCGTGTACACCGCGGACCCGTCGACGCTGCTGGCTGGGCTGGCGGGGTCCGCTACCGTCGCGGTTGCCCGATCCGGCGGCGCGCTGGTCGGACTGGCCAGGGTCGTGTCCGACGGCGCGACCATCTGCTACCTGCAGGATGTTCTCGTGCACCCGGAGCACCGGTTGCATGGGCTGGGACGGCGCCTGGTCGAGAGCGTGCTCGAGCCCCACGCGACCGTGCGGCAGAAGGTACTGCTGACCGACGACGAGCCCGGCCAGCGCCGGTTCTACGAGTCGCTCGGCTACAGCGAGACCAGGGACTTCGGCGAGGGAACTCTGCGCGCATTCGTGCGATTCGACTGACGCTCGCCGCCTCCCCGATTCGTCCACATCCGACGGCTACTATCGGGGCGTGAACCCAGCACAGGCCGGCCTCCGCGGTGAGTCGCGCATCGTCAATAACGCGATCTACGAGGGTGGAGTGCGAGTCGAGTCCCCTGCGTCACTCGGGGACACGTTCGAGGCGCTGGCGAAACGTCCGAAGGCCATGGCGTGGATCGGGCTCTACCGCCCCAGCAAGGAGGAACTCGGCACGCTCGCTGCCCAGTTCGGGCTGCATCCGCTCGCCGTGGAGGATGCCATCCAGGCGCACCAGCGCCCCAAGATCGAGCGCTACGGCGACACTCTCTTCATGGTGCTGCGGGCGGCCCGCTACCTCGACGACGAGGAGCGCGTTGAGTTCGGGGAGTTACACGTGTTCGCCGGCTCCAACTTCGTGATCACGGTGCGCCACAGCGAGTCGCCCGACCTCTCGGTCGTGCGCGACCGCATGGAGAAGACCCCGGACGCGCTGCAGCTCGGCACCGAGGCGGTGCTCTACGCGATCCTCGATGCGGTGGTGGATGAGTACGCGCCGGTGGTGCACGGCCTCGCGAACGACATCGACGAGATCGAGACACAGGTGTTCGATGGCGAGGCATCCGTCTCGCGGCGCATCTACGAGCTCAACCGTGAGGTGATCGACTTCGAGCGGGCCGTTCGTCCGCTCGGCGCCATGATCGATGTGCTGCTGGCAGGATTCGCCGACGGTCACGTCGAGGCCGAGCTCGCCCGCTACCTGCGAGACGTGGCCGATCACGCGCTCACCGCGAACGAACACATCGAGGAGTTCCGGGTGCTGCTGCGGGACATCCTGGCGGTGAACGCCACCCTGGTCGGTGAGCGGCAGAACGAGGAGGCCGCGCGGCTGAGTGTCGCGAGCAATCGCCAGGCGGAGGAGACGCGCAAGATCTCCGGGTGGGCAGCCATCCTGTTCGCTCCGACCCTGATCGGCGCGATCTACGGCATGAACTTCAAGAACATGCCCGAACTCGACTGGCCGTTCGGCTATGCCTTCGCGCTCGGTCTCATGGTGGTCTCGAGTGCGGTGCTGTACGTCGTGTTCAAGAAGCGCGGCTGGCTCTGATCGCTGCTGTCGAAACCCGGCCTAGCGCCAGAACTGGAACAGCGCGTACCCGGAGCCGACCAGGATCGCCGGCACGTGCAGCAGGCTGAGGATTCCGTAGATCAGGCCGAAGAACGCCTGGTTGAGCTGCGGTATCCAGAGCAGCGCGAACAATCCGATCACGGTGTACGGCGCGACGCGCATGGCGCCGGCCACCGTTTCACGGGACAGGTACGGCTCGATGATTCCGAAGCCGTCGAGCCCGGGCACCGGCAGGAGGTTGAGCAGGGCAGCCGTCACCTGGAGCAGCATCAGGAACGCGACCGCGACCCAGAACGGGCTCGACCCCTCCCGGAAGGCGAACGCAATCGCCAGCAGCACCGCCACGACGGCATTGGTGAGCGGGCCGGCCGCCGAGACGGCGGAGCGGGAGAACCGGGTGCGCAGCGCGCCGCGGTTGATGAACACGGCACCACCTGGCAGGCCGATGCCGCCGAGAATCACGAACAGCAGCGGCAACACGATGCTGTACATGACGTGGGTGTAGCGCAGCGGATTGAGGTCGAGGTAGCCGCGGTACGCGACTGATTCGTCCCCCGAGCGATAGGCCACGAGGGCATGGGCGAACTCGTGCAGGCAGAGCGAGACGACCCAGGTCGACGTGACGAACAGGAAGGCGACGATGCCCGCCGGGCCGAACCCGGCCCACAGCGCCCAACCCGACGCGATCGCGACCGCCAGGATCCCGAGGAACACCGGGCTCGGTCCCCGGTAACGGCCCCGCGACCGAGGGGGCACGGGTCGAGACCCGATCGGCTCGACGGGTCGCGGCGCCGACGGCTCGATCCGTTCGCCGTAGCGCGGCTCATCAGTCATGACAGTGATGTTCTCACGGATCAAGCCAGACGCCTGCTGCGGGTAGCCTCGACTCGTGACCTCGCCACTCGACGCCAAGCTGGAGACAGCGGTCGGCGGCGCGACGGCCCGCGCGTTCCAGAAGGGACTCGGGCTGGTGACGATCGGCGACCTGATCAGCCACTATCCGCGGCGGTACGCCAGTCGCGGTGAGCTCACCGCGCTCACGCAGTTGCCGCTCGACGAGAACGTCACGATCGTCGCCGAGGTGCTCGAGGTGCGCGAGCGGCCGATGCGGGCCAAGCGCGGCTCGATCCTGGAGGTGACGATCAGCGACGGCAAGGGCATCCTCACGCTGACGTTCTTCAACCAGGCCTGGCGGGCAAAGGACCTGCGCGTGGGCGCGCGCGGCATCTTCGCAGGCAAGGTGGGGGAGTACAAGGGCAGCCGCCAGCTCGCGCACCCGGACTACGAACTGTTCGAACAGTCAGCGGATGCCTCGCCCGACGCCGTGCGCAGGTGGGCCGAGCTGCCCATCCCGATCTACCCCGCCACCGGCACCGTGGCCAGCTGGCAGGTTGCTAAGGCCATGTCCATCGTGCTCGACACCCTGCCGCCACTGGACGATCCGGTTCCCACCGAGGTGCGCGAGGCCCGGGGGCTGCTGATCTACGCACGGGCCGTCGAGCTCATCCACCGCCCGCAGAAGGACGCCGACTGGGGAGCCGCGCGCAAGGCGCTGCGGTTCCAGGAGGCGTTCGTGTTGCAGGCCGCGCTTCTGCAGCAGCGTGCGCAACTGCGGGCGACGGCGGCGCGGCCGAGAGTCCCCGGCCCGATCGCCGAGGCGTTCGACGCCGCGATGCCCTTCACCCTCACGGGGGACCAGCGGCTTGTCGGCGAGGAGATCGCCAGGGACATGGCATCCGCTGCCCCGATGAACCGCCTGGTGCAGGGCGAGGTTGGCTCGGGCAAGACGCTCGTGGCGCTGCGGGCGATGCTCGCGGTCGCGGACTCCGGCGGTCAGTCCGCGCTGCTGGCACCCACCGAGGTGCTCGCGGCGCAGCACCTGCGCTCGATTGTTGCGACCCTCGGCCCGGATGTCGCCGCCCGGCTGCGCCCGACCCTCCTCACCGGCCAGCTGCCGGTCGCCGAGCGTCGCAAGGCGTTGCTCGCGGCAGTCAGCGGCGGCTCGAGCATCGTGGTCGGCACCCACGCGCTGCTGGGTGACACGGTGGGGTTCTTCGACCTCGGGCTCGTCGTGGTGGACGAGCAGCACCGCTTCGGTGTGGACCAGCGGGAGGCCCTGCGGCAGAAGGGCACCACTCCGCCGCACGTGCTCGTGCTCACCGCCACCCCGATTCCGCGCACGGTTGCCATGACCGTGTTCGGCGACCTCGACATCTCCACGATCGCCGAGCTGCCGGCGGGCCGATCCCCGATCTCCAGTTACGTCGTGCCGCTCGCCGAGAAGCCCGGCTGGGTCAACCGGGTGTGGGAGCGCACGGCTGAGGAGGTCGCGAAGGGCCACCAGGTGTTCGTGGTGTGCCCGGCGATCGAGGCGTCAGTGGTGGAACAGCCGCTAGAAGGCACGGATGACAAGCGCCCGTCTGCGAACGTCACCGACGTCACCGCGAGCCTCCGCAACAATGACCTCGTCAAGAACCTGCGCATCGCGAGCCTGCACGGACGCATGGGCAGCGACGAGAAGGATGCCGTGATGCGGTCGTTCGCCGCCGGCCAGATCGACGTGCTGGTGGCCACGACCGTCATCGAGGTCGGTGTGGACGTGCCCAACGCCTCAGCGATGGTGATTCTCGACGCCGACCGGTTCGGCGTCTCACAGTTGCACCAGCTGCGCGGTCGGGTGGGTCGCGGCACCGTGCCGGGGGTGTGCCTGTTCGTGACCGCCGCGGAGGAGGGCACGCTCGCACGGGAGCGGGTGGAGGCCGTGGCATCCACTCTCGACGGCTTCGAGCTCGCACAGAAGGACCTCGAGCTGCGCCAGGAGGGCGACGTGCTGGGCAGCACCCAGTCGGGCGGCCGGTCGAGCCTGCGGCTGCTGCGCGTGGCCAAAGATGGCGAACTCATCGGCGAGGCTCGCGAGCTCGCGGCGGGGGTGCTCGAGGCCGACCCCGCGCTCGAGCGGCACCCCGCCCTGCGTGAGGCACTTGCACGGCGTCTCGACGAGGCGGCTGCGGCCTTCCTCGCAAAGAACTGAAACGTAACGGCTTGGTAACCTTCGCCCGATAGGGTGAAGGCATGAGCAGGATCGCCGTCGTTCCTGGGTCCTTCGACCCTGTCACCCTGGGCCACATCGACGTGATCGGGCGTGCGGCGAACCTGTTCGACCAGCTGCACGTGCTGGTCGTGCACAACCCCGACAAGTCCGCCCTGCTGCCGATCGCTCAGCGGGTGTCGCTGCTCGAGCAGTCCATTCGCGAGGCGGGGCTGCCCACCAACATCCTGGTGACGAGCTGGAGCATGGGATTGCTGGTCGACTACTGCACGGATGTCGGCGCCTCTGTGCTTGTGAAGGGCATCCGCTCACAGATCGACGTGGCCTACGAGACGCCGATGGCGATCGTGAATCGCAACCTCGCGGGAGTGGAGACCGTGTTCCTGCTGCCCAACCCGGAGCACGCACACGTGTCGAGCTCCCTGGTGCGCCAGGTCGCTGCGCTCGGCGGCGACGTGAGCCCCTACGTTCCGAAGAGCGTGGCCGACTACCTGCAGAACCCCTGACCCCCGGCCGCCCGGCCGGCACATCCATCGCAAGGAGCCATCGTGGCGAAGAACGCGTCGTCGAAAGACAAGAAGAAGAAGTCTGGTAAGAAGGCGGGCAAAGCGGCCGCCAAGAAGGCGCTCAACGAGCTGCGCAAGCACGCGAAGAAGCTCACCAAAGCGAACCTGAAGAAAGCGAAGAAGCTCGCCGCGAAGGTGGCCGCCACCGAGAAGGCAGCGGCGAAGAAGCTCGAGAAGAAGGCGAAAGCCGGCATGAAGCGGGATCGCGCACTCGCCAAGAAGGCGGGCCCTGCGACGAAGACGGCGAGCCCGGTGGCGAAGAAGGCGAGCCCGGTCGCCAAGAAGGCGAGCCCGGTCGCCAAGAAGGTCGCGCCCGTGAAAGCAGCCGCTCGACCCTCGACCGTGGAGCCCTCTGCCGCGTGGACTCTGGTCGCACTGCGCGCCCGTGCCCGCAAGATCGCGCTACCCGGCTACTCGCGCATGAGCAAGGCCGAATTGCTCGAGCGCCTGCGCGGCTAGGCGGCTCCAAGAACCGCCATGTGCGGCAGATCGTTCTCCGTCTAGACTCTGGCTGGCACAGAGAGGGGCGGTGGCGGCGTGTTCGAACCCCTGCGCGTGGTTCTGCGCCCCGTCGTGACGTTGTGGAGCACTGTGCAGGATGGTCGCGTTGCGACTCTTCCGCGCCCCGCGGACTCTCCGCATGTCAACGCCGGCGGTCCGGCCACCGACCGAGTGCTCATCGTGGGCTCCGGCCCCGCGGTGGGCTGGGGAGTACTGAGCCATGACCTCGCGCTGCCCGGCGCGCTCGCTCGGGCGCTCACGGCGCGCACGGGTCGTGGCACTGATGTCGATGTGATCGGCGACCCAACGATGACCGTCTCTACGGCGCTGGCCACGCTCAGCGACGTGAAGCTGTGGCGTTACGACGCGATTGTGTTCACCGTGGGAATCA
The DNA here is from genome assembly GCA_040002655.1 of Rhodoglobus sp. Classification (GTDB taxonomy): domain Bacteria; phylum Actinomycetota; class Actinomycetes; order Actinomycetales; family Microbacteriaceae; genus Rhodoglobus. Next base: position 7,248 of record JBDUEC010000024.1, read on the forward strand.
ACGATGCCCTCCGTCTCATTTCGCCGCGACGCTGGGAGCAGCGAATGACTGCCCTGGTCGCGGCCGCGGGGGAGGGCGGGTCACGCGACACCAGGGTCTTCGTCGTGGGAATTCAGCCGTTGCGGTCTATTCCGCTCTACGACGATCCGATCGGGTCCGTTGCGAGCGCGCACGCCTCCACGCTCAACTCGATCACTGTGCGAGTGTGCGATCGGGATGATCGGGCCAGGTTCATCCCGTTGCCCGCGGCCATGCGTGACGAGAGGCGCTATCGCGGCGTGGAAACCTACCAGGCGTGGGGAACAACGCTGGCGGACGGCATGGCCAAGGTCATGGATGTCGCCTTCGCCGAGGCGCTGGGCCAGCGCGGCGAGGCTTATCGAGCCGAGGCAGAGCGTCAAGAGGCCGTCGATGAGCTCGGCATCGTCGACACCGAGCCGGAGGCCCGCTACGACCGGATCGTCGCGATGGCCCGACAACTCTTCTCAACCGAGGCCGCAGCGTTCTCCATCACCGACCGTGATCGGCAGTGGTACAAGTCGCGCGTCGGCACCGACCTGGCAGAAATCGAGCGCGACCAGTCGTTCTGCGCGTACACGGTCGAGAGTCGTGGGTCGATGATCGTGCCGGATGCGCACGAGAGCAGCCAGTTTCGGGACAACCCCTTTGTGCTCGGCGAACCATTCGTGCGCTTCTACGCCGGGGTTCCCATCCACTCCCGGTCGGGGGAGCCGATCGGGGTGCTGTGCGTCTTCGACCCGAAGCCCCGCAACCGAGAAGACGTGGACATCGACCTGCTACACCGTCTCGCGCTGCAGGTTGAGCGGGAGGTGCTGCGCGACGGCTAAAGGCTCGGGCACAGCGGAAGGCCGCCGCCGGGGCGAACCTCGGCGACGGCCGTCTGTGCTGCTTGGGTTGGTGCATCCGAAGCGGATGCCGCAGCTGTCATCGCAGCGGCACGCTCAGTCGCAGCGTGCGCTCGAACGCACGCTCGCGCTCCAGCCGAGCAAGATGCTGCTCGACTCGGGTGGCGCGACGTTCGCGGGTCTCGACGGCCAGCGGCCGACGACCCCACGTGACGAGAGCCACACCCAGGTGAAGCGCGAGCCGGTCGAGCAGGCTCACGCGACGAACCAGGTACTGGTGCTCGCTTGACGGTTGGTATTCGTGTTGTTCGCGGCGACCGGGGGCGGTCGTCAGGGTGTTATTCACGGTGGGTGTTCCTTCGTGCTTGCGGCACAACGGCACGCGAAAGCGGTCGCGTTCACGGTCGCTGGATCCGACGGAGCCGCTCGTAGCGGCGAGTGTGGTGACGCGTGCGGAACGCATCACTTACGGGGTGGGGTGACCTGAGATCGCACGGCCTGCCCTTTTCAGGTAGTTTGGCCGCGCCGGGTCGGGCTTCGAGAGCGTCACCACCGTCTGAGTCGGTAGTGGAATCTACGAACCGATCAGTCGGAGAGGAGGCCGCCGAAGCCGGCGGTGGTGCGGGTCGTTCCCGCAAATGCTGCTGCATTAATCACGCTCGGCTCCTTTCGTGTAGTTGGCGCTTGAACAACCTAGTGGCCCTCGCGCGACGCGCGCAAGTAATGACACGCGGATCGCGCGAATGATCACCGAATCGTTGCCGGCGGCCGGCAGACCAGCACTTCGCCGCGGCCACGCAGCACGATCGGGCCCGCCGAGTTGGGCGCCAGCACGGTACTGCCCGTCGCCAGTGTGTCGGCCTCCAGCCGCACCTCGCCGTCGGACACAACGATCACGGTGAAGCCAGGATCGAGCGTGACCTCGCCGTCGACAGCATGGCGTTCCAGTCGAAAGTATGCGTCGGCCTCTGAGGGGAAAACGGATGCCCCGAATCCGGCCGGTCGGGCCAGGGCGGCAATCTCCTCTCCCGTGCGAGCGCGGTGTTCCACCGCCTGCAGCGCCGTCCCGAAGCCGAGACCGAGGTGGCCGTGCTCAGCACCGTCGAGCTCGAAGCCGGCCCACTCGAGCAGGATCGACAGGTCCTCGGGCTCCTGCAGTTCCAGGAGCAGCACCCCCGCACCGACGGAATGCAGCACCCCCGCGGGCACGAACACCACGTCGCCCGGTTGCACGGTGAGGTGGTGCAGCAGCGCCAGCATCCGCTCGGTGTCCTGTTCGGCCACCAATCGCGCGAGCTCGGCCGGGTCGACGTCATGCTGCAACCCGATGTGCACTTCGCCCGCGCTGAGGATGAACCACGCCTCTGCCTTGCCGTGTGCCCGGCCGAGGTGCTCATGGGCGAACGTGGAGTGCGGATGCGCGTGCACCGGCAGCCGCTGGCCCGCGTCGAGCAGCTTGACCAGCAGCTTCGTGTCTGCGCCGAATCGCTCCACGTGCGTCGGCCCCAGCCAGGCGACGGGATCGGCGCGGATCGCGTCGACGAGGGTGCGCCCGTCGGGCAGCGTGGTCAGGCCGAGCGAGGTCTCGCCGGCAAGCGTCGTGGTCGACGCCACCCAGTCCTCCGGCTGCCGGTCGCTGCCGTTCGGCTCGCCGCGGAACGCGGTGATGCGATGGCCGCCGAGGTAGAAACGGTCTGCCGGACGGTTGGAAGGGAGGCGGATGAAGTCGGGCACGTGAGGAATTGTCCCGCAGATCGCATGCCGCCCGCGAACATCCCGGCAGACAGTCGCCGGAGGCCCGCAGTAGCGTGGATGCATGAACACCGAACAGGCCGACCTGCTGCGCTACCTCGGCATCGCCCGCGACGCGCTCACCTGGAAGCTCGAAGGGCTGTCGGAGTACGACGCCCGTCGGCCGATGACGCCGACCGGTACGAACCTGTTGGGCATCATCAAGCACGTCGCGACAGTCGAGGCCGGCTACCTCGGCGAGGCCTTCGGCCGACGGTTCGTCGAGGAGATGCCGTGGGCAGAGGATGACGCCGAGGCCAACGCGGACATGTGGGCGACGCCAGACCAGTCGCGCGAGTACATCCTCGACCTGTACGCCCGGGTAGCTGAACACTCGGCCGAGACTGTCGCCGCGCTCGGCCTGGAGGCCGAGGCAACCGTGCCCTGGTGGCCGGCCGATCGCAACCCGGTCACCGTTCACCGCATCCTCGTGCACATGATCGCGGAGACCAACCGGCACGCCGGACACGCGGACATCGTGCGCGAGCTCATCGACGGTGCGGCCGGATTGCGGGCCGACAACAGCAACCTGCCCGACGTGGACGCGCAGTGGTGGATCGACTACCGGGAGCGGTTGGAACAGGCCGCACGCGAGGCCCAGCAGCCCGGTTAGGACCCGTCGCGCTGGTTGCCCAGGCCGGCCCGCAACCACTCCACAACGAGCGGATCCACCCGCCGCGCAACCGCGGTCTGCGGCGCGGGCTCGATGCCCGGCTCCTCAGCCAGGGCGTGCTCCATGCCGGGCACCACCTGCAGGTCGGCACCGATGGCGGCCGCGACGTGCTTCGCGGGCTCGGCCATGAACGGCGCGTCGTCGGCGCCCACGACGATGCGAATGGATGCCCCGGCGCTCGCCACCTCATCGGCACGCGTCACGTAGTCGAGCCGCTTCGCAGCCTCCGTGCCGGCCTCGGTCCACTCGTAGCCACCGAAGGTCGGCGCGACGGCGTCGATCATCGTGCGCAGGTCGAGCATCGGACTGACGAACACCGCCGTGCGCGCACCCGACGTGCCGCGCGCGAGCACTTCGGCCGCGACCGCTGAACCCATCGATCCGCCGACGAGCCCGACCGGTGCGTCGGCGCCGAGGTCGAGGCGCCCGCGCAGGTCGGCGAATGCCCCTGGGAACTCGTCGGCGGCCTGCACGTGGGTCGGGCCGTGCACGAGCCCGGGCGCGTCCTTCATGAGGTTGGCCATGATCTCGTCCATGCCACCCTCGGGCGCGCGCGGGCCGAAGCCCGGCAGGCCGAGGTAGAGCTTCCAGGCGTCGAGTCCCGCGAGTGGAAGGGCCGCAGCGAACGCTGCTTCGCTGCGGGGCGGATCCATGAGGTGCCAGAGCACGACGATCGGCGCGGCGGCCAGGTCGCTTGTGGGTGGGATGGCGAGGAACGGCACGCCGTTCGACGTCGTGCCCGTGATCGGGCTGGGGGACTGGGTGTCGGTGTCGTGATTCGTCATGTTGTACAGCGTACAATTTGGGTACGACATTGGTCGAGAGGATCTTGAGGAGGGACCGGATGCCACGCACACGCGGTGAGCGCGCAGGCCTGACCCTGCCCGCGGTCGTCGAGGCCGCCCGCGAGCTGCTCGACGAGCGGGGAATCGCGGGGCTGGCGATGCGACCCGTGGCCGAGCGGCTTGGGGTGGCGCCCAACTCCCTGTACAGCTACGTGGCCGACAAGGGTGCGTTGCTGGATGCGGTGCTCGACGATCTCATCGCGGGAATCGACGTGCCCGCGGCATCCATCGCCCCTCGCTCGTGCATCGAGACGATCATGGTCGACAGCTTCGACGCCCTGGTGCGGCACCCGGACCTCGCGGCGATCACGCTGGCGCGGCAGGGCTCCGGCGGTGCGAACGCGTGGCGTCTCGGCGACGCAATCCTGCACGCGCTCGATCAACTTGGGGTGCCGGAGTCCGCGGCGCGCGACGGGCTGCGCATCCTGCTGTCGCACATGATGGGCACCGCGGCGTTCGCGACCCAGTACGACGCCAGGCTCGGTGGGCGGGCGCATCGCACGGTTGACGCGCATCGTGCGGACTACGTCGTGGCGCTCGGCTGGTTGCTCGACGGAATCATCGCAGGTCGTCAGGTGTAACTAGTTCGGACCCGTCGCGCAGGTCAGTCGGCGGCGATTCGTGCAGGCGGATGTCGTCGAACGTCGCAACGCACGAATCGCCGGTGGGCGCCTGGGCCATGAAGCCCACCGCGACGGGCAGGTCGGTGTCGAGGTGGAACACGCGCACGAAGGTCCACTCCACGCCGTCGAGCGACGAGTGGAACGCCCAGCCTGGCCCGACGCGGCTGACGCGCAAGTAGACCGCGTCGCCGGTTACTTCCGTCGAGTTGCAGTCATCCGACAGCGTGTTGGTGATCACGGAGACCACCATCGCTGTGCCCTGGGGTGAGAACTCGAAGCACAGCTTCGCCCAGTGGTCGCGGTCCGCGAAGAGGCAGAGCACGGCCGCGTCGTAGGTGGTGCGCGGGCCCGGCACAGTGACCCGCGCGGAGAGCGCGAAGCTGTTGGGCGCGTCGAAGACCAGGGCGGTCGCGTTGTGCTGCGGCAGCTTGCCGAGGGCGTCGTTGATCCAGTCAGCGTGAGCCGCAGAGGTGAGCGTGATCGTGTCGCCGTCGTAGGCGACCTGGCCGGTGTCGCCGGTCCAGCGCAGGGGCGGCAGAGTGGCGATGGGCATGGTTACTTCGCGATCTCCCAGATGTGGCCAGCCGGGTCCATGAAGGCAGCGGTGCGGATGCCCCAGGGCCGGTCCATCGGGCCATTGAGAAGGGTGACGCCACGGGCTTGCAGCTCTGCGCACATGGAGTCCACGTCATCCACGTCGATGGTGAACTGCATGCGCGCGCCCGCGGCCTGGGTTGCCACGACGCCCGGTTCGATGAGGCCCGGGGCTTCGCTTGAGTTGAGCAGGTTGATCAGCGTGTTGCCGAAATTGAAGACGGCGGATGCCTCGTCCTCGTAGTGGACCGGAAGCCCGAACACCTCCTGGTAGAAGGCCTTCGTTGCCGGCAGGTCGTCGACGAACAGGGTGATTGCGCTGATGCCGGCGGGGAATGTGGTTGCCATGGGATCCAATCTAGGTGTGAGTTCCCTCCGTATGTGGCGATCCGCTTGAACCTCGCCCGGATTCTCGGAAGCGTGGCTACCTCGTTGCTGTAACCACGAAAGGAAGCTCATGCTCACCCTCACAGAAACAGCCAGCACGGTCGTCAAGGGCATCGTCGAGCGGGACCCCACCGTCACGGACGGCGGACTCCGCATCGCCACGAAGCCGGGCGACAGTGACCTCCAGGTCTCGGTCGTCGCCGAGGCCCAGCCGGGCGATGCCCTGATCGAGACGGACGGCGCCCGGGTGTATGTCTCGGACGCGGCATCCGCTGTGCTCGATGACAAGACCCTGGATGCCCACCTCGGCGAGAACGGGTCTGTCACGTTCGCGCTCGTGCCGCAGCTCTAGGGTCGGCGCAGGATTGAGCGGCCCGGCGGTGTTCCGCCGGGCCGCTCCTGTTCGCCCGGTCAGGCCGAGCGCAATCCGGGCTGCTCGTGACAGTGACCGAGATCGGGCTGGCGGCGGGCGCAGGGTGGAGCGCGAGCAATCGGCGGCACCCCACGATGCCTAGAGATGTACCGTGTGCCATATGAACGCTCTCGACGCTGCGGGCCTCAAGACCGGCCCGTGGCAGGAACCCGACCCGCACGGTGGCACGGTCGCCGGCAACTACGTCGCGGGGCAGAAGCACGGCGCGTGGGTGCACCATTTCGCCGACGGCCGAGTGCGCTCCGAGTTCCGCTACGACGCGGGCAAGCTCACCGGCGAATGCACCTGGTACCGCGCCACTGGCGGGCTTCTGCAGAAGGGCGGCTTTCTCAACGACGAGAAGCACGGATTCTGGCAGCGGTGGACGGCGGCGGGGGATCTCCTCGATGAGGGCAACTTCGATCACGGGAAGAAGACCGGCGAGTGGGTCGTGTACAACCCGGATGGGAGTGCGAAGAAGCGCACGAATCACCGCGCTTAGGCTTGCCGGTGCGCCGCGCCACTGGTTGTTGCGTGTGACCACTCCAAGTGAGATTCGACGCAAGGCGGGCACCAGGCGTGCGATCGGCTGGTGGGCGATCGCGCTGGCGCTGGTTCCGGTGTTCGCCGCCGTCTACGTGCTGGTGCTGAACGTGGAGGTGGTCGGGGGCTCGGCGACGATATTCACGAACTGCGGGACCCTCGTTGAGCCGGTCTCCAACCTTGGGCGCGGCGGCAACTACTGCGCGCAGGCGCTCGCGGAAAACGCATTGTTCGTGGGGATCTGCGGCGTCGTTGCGGTGTGTCTGGCCGTCGTCGGGATCGTGCTCTTGATTCGCACGCCGCGGTACTCGCGCTACTCGTAGCCTTCGCGAAAATGGGGCCCATGGCACTGCTTAAGCTTGTCCGGTGACCCTCACCGTCTTCACCGTTCCAGGGATTGCCGAGATCGTGGCAGGGGATGACCTCGCGACCATTATCGGGGACGCGATTGCGGCATCCGCTGCTCTCGAAGAGGGCGACATCGTCGCCGTCACGTCAAAGATCGTCTCCAAGGCCGAGGGCCGCCAGATCGCCGCCACCGACCGCGAGGATGCGATCACCCAGGAGACCGTGCGCGTCGTGGCGACCCGGGCGCATCCGGGCGGGGTCACCCGCATCGTGGAGAACCCGCTCGGGCTGGTTCTCGCTGCGGCAGGCGTCGACTCGAGCAATACCCCGGAGGGCTTCGTGCTGCTCCTGCCGGTGGATCCGGACGCCAGCGCCCGCCGCATCTGCGAGGCGCTGCGTGACCGGTTCGGGGTGCAGGTCGGCGTGCTTATCTCAGACACGCTCGGCCGGCCGTGGCGGCAGGGGCAGACGGATGTCGCGATCGGGGCCGCGGGCATCCACGTGCTCGACGACCTTCGTGGCACTACCGACGCCGGGGGCAGGCGGCTCGACGTCACCGTCGCAGCATCGGCGGACGAGATCGCCGGCGCCGCGGACCTGGTGAAGGGCAAGGCGAGCGGGATGCCCGTGGCGGTCGTGCGCGGACTCGGCCACCTCGTGGGCGAGCTCGAGCTTGCGGGTGCGAGTGCGATCGTGCGACCGGCCGCCGAGGACATGTTCCGGCTCGGCTCGAACGAGGCGTGGGACGAGGGGTACCGGGCGGGGCTGCACGCGGCGACCGGCGGGGGAGCAGCTTCCGAGTCTCCCCTCCTCCCCGCTCCAGATTCTTCACAAGAAGCCTGATTTTCCGCCAATTTTACTCGAACATACGTTCGAAAGTATGGTAAAGTGGCCTATGGCTTCGACAGCGACGCTCACGGCACCCGCGGATGCATCCGCGCTGCTGGTGCTGCCGTCGTTCGACGATCTGCCATCCCTCAGTGACGACGCTCTGCACGCCCGGCAGCAGCAGTTCGCTCTCGCGAGGCGGCGAGTGGATGTCGGCGCGGCCCGGGTGTCCGCCGAGCTCGCGCGCCGGTCCGCGCGGGAGTTCGGGTACGCCGGGCTCGCCCAGAAAGACGGTCTACGTTCGGCAGAACGCCTGATCGAGAAGCTCGCCGGAGTCACGCCGGGCGAGGCGCGTGCCATGGTGCGGGTAGGGGAGTTGCTCGACTCGGATTCGGGCGGTCTCGGCGCAGTTGTGACCGCGGTGGAGTCGGGTGACCTCTCGCTCATGGCGGCCGACGCGATCTGCTCGGGACTCGGCGATCCCAACGACTCTGTTTCGGTCGAAGAGATAGCGGATGCCGCCGAGCTCATGGTCGACGTCGCCAAGCAGTTGCCCGTCGCCAGGGTGGCCGCGCAGGCCCGGGCCCTCCGCGACTCGCTCGACGAGGCGGGTGTGGCCGAGCGGGAAGAGCTGCTCCGCTCTCGCCGCTACCTGCGACTCTCCCCGCGGGCCGACGGTATGACCCGGGTCAGTGGTCTGCTCGACCCGGAGTCCGCGGCCCTCGTCACGAGTGCGTTCGACCAGGTCACGTCCCCGCGGCGGGGCGGCCCGCGCTTCGTCGACCCGAAAGAGGTCGAGCGGGCTCGGAGCATCCAAGACGACCCGCGCACCACCGAACAGCTGTTGGCGGATGCCTTCGTCGAGATGGTCCGGATCGCGGGCGAAGCAGACCCCGGCACCGTGTTTGCCCAGCGCCGGCCCGCCGTCACCATTCACGTCGAACTCGCGGACCTCGAAACCGGAGTCGGCGCCGCCCACCTCGAGGGCCAGACATCCGCCGTCTCGGTGGACACCGCCAAGCGCCACGCCTGCGCCTCAGGTGCGGTGCCGATCCTGTTCGACGGCCCAGACGTTCTCAACCTCGGTCGCACCCAGCGGTTGTTCACCGACCGGCAGCGCACGGCGCTCGCCGCCCGCGACGGAGGATGCCTGTTCCCGGGGTGCGATCGTCCGCCCTCCTGGTGCGAGGCGCACCACATCGACGAATGGGTGCGAGATAACGGGCGAACGGATGTCTCAGCCGGAGTTCTGCTCTGCCGCTTCCATCACCTGCTCGTGCACAATGCCGGCTGGAAGATCAGCAAGACGTCTGCAGGGTTCCGTGCGGAGCCCCCGCCCGACCGCGGCGGACCCGCACTCGACATGCCGCGCCATCACCCGCGTCCGCGGCGGGAGCTCGTGCGCACGTGAGGTGCCCCGCCACTCCGGCCCAGCCGCGGGCGCGCCGCGGCGACCTTGCCCACGCAGCCGAACGCTCAATAGGCTCCAGAGATGTTCCAGCTCTTGCTGTCCGTGGTCCTGCTCGGAGCGACGATCTTCGCCCTCATCGATGTGATCACCAGCGACCAGTCGCAGATCCGCTACCTCGACAAGATCATCTGGGTGATTCTCATCGTGCTGGTGCCATTAGTCGGAGTGATCGTGTGGTTCGTGGTGGGCAAGGAGCGCGGCGCGACGAGCGACGGAGTGGTTGGCAGGGCGGGACGCACAACCCAGCCCAGCTCGTTCAATCGCCCGGCACGCGCGGAGCCGTCGCCGCAATTGCCAATGTCCGACGAAGACATCGATGCGGCCGTGGAGCGCGAGGTGGAGTTCCACGAGCGGCAGGCTCGCATCCGTCGGCTCGAAGCCGAAGTCAAGGCTCGGCGCGACGAGCAACCGAACGCGTGAACTGAGCGTTCGGCACATT
>JBDUEC010000025.1:0-17066 GCA_040002655.1 Rhodoglobus sp.
CAGGGCACCTGGTACATCGTGACCGCGCGGTCGGAGGCCGCCAGCCGGTTGGTCCTGGCCGGCCTGACCAGGGTGCTCATCATCTCGCTGACCGGGCTCACTCTGCTGTTCGGCGCGGCATCCTGGGCCCTCACCGGCGCTGCGCTGCGACCGGTCACACGCCTGCGCCTCAGCGCCGAGACCATCGTGGCCACCGGCTCGGCCGAACTGCTGCCGACCGGGCCCGCGCACGATGAGGTGTCCGACCTCGCGACCACCCTCAACCGGCTCATCGGCGACCTGCGATCCGCGGCGGAACGCGAGAAGCAACTCGTCTCCGATGCCAGCCACGAGCTGCGCACCCCGCTCGCCATCCTTGAGGCCCAGCTCGAACTCATGGGTACAGCCGACCGGGCAACGGCCGCGAGCGACCTGGAGGCCGCCCAGCGTGCCGCCCATCGGCTCTCGGTGCTCGTGGCCAACCTGCTCGAGCTGTCCCAGCTCGAATCGGACGGCGGCGACCACGCTACCCCGGTGTCAGCGATCGTCGATGAGCTCGAGGCCGCGATCGACCGCGCCCGGCTTGCTGCGGCGAGCACCGGGGTCACAATCGACTACGACATCTCCGCAGCGGATGCCGCCGGCACGGTCGCCCTCTCCGCGCACGACTTCGGCCGGGTCGTCGACAACCTCGTCGGCAACTCGCTCAAGGCGGTCGGCGGTGCCGGCCGGATCGACGTTTCGCTCGACATTGACGTGGATGCGGTCTCGCTGTTGGTCTCCGACTCCGGCCCGGGCATTCCGGCGGAGTTCCTGCCGCGCGCGTTCGACCGGTTCTCCCGCGCAGACGAGGCTCGCGGCGGGGTGGACGGCACCGGACTCGGCCTCGCGATCGTCGCAGCGGCCGTCGAGAGCGCGCACGGAACGGTGTCGCTTGCCAACCGGGGCGGCGGCGGTGTCGACGCGCGAGTGGTCCTACCGGTGTCCGCGCGCACGCCTTCCGCTACCCAGCCGTAATCATCCTCGCGACGGATGCGCTCCCGAATCACCCGGCCTACCGTTTGTGCATGAAGCTAATCAACCGATTGGCCCCGTGGGTTGTGGGCGCACTCGTCCTCACGATCACGATGGCCGCTCTCTACCTCGCCACCCAGCGAACCGAGCGGATGGGCGCCGACGACGCGGGCGATCGTCTCGCCTCGCAGGTGGCGAGCCAGCTCGACTCCGGCGGCACGGCATCCACCGGGGCGCCTGACCGTGTCGACCTGGCAACCAGTCTTGCCCCGTTCTGGATCCTCTACGACAAGTCGGGCTCACCCGTCGATGGCAGCGGGTACCTCGACGGTGCCCTGGGCACGGTCCCGGTCGGCGTGATCGACCAGGCCTTCGCGTCGGGTAGCAACCGAGTCACCTGGCAGCCAGCGGCCGGATTGCGCTTTGCGACGGTCGAGCTGCGATCGGGAGACCAGGTGGTGCTGGCCGCGCAGTCCCTGGCTCCGTCCGAGAGCCGAACCGACTCGGTCGGCCTGCTTCTCCTCGTCGGCTGGCTCGCCGCCGTCATCCTGCTCGCGATTGGCGCCCTTGTGCAGCTGAGGATGGAGCGGTCGCTCGACTGAGGCTGAGTCTGGCTACAACGAGCGCACCACTCTCGATTCGAGGTCGGCACCCGGCCGCATCCCCTCGATCACCGCGTTATAGCGCAGGCGCGGCCGGCCCGAGAGGATCGCACCCCGCCAGCCCTCGACCGTCGTATCGAGCGGGAAGATCGTGACGAGCCGGTCGTCGATGCCGTAGATCAGCACACCCGGCAGCACGACGGTGCGCACTCGTGCGCCACCCGGCGCGCGGTCGTCGAGCCATAACACCGGCTCGACCGGTGCGACCAGGATCGGCAGGGCGGCAGCGGTCACACGCTCGAGCGTGGTCGGCGACTCGCGCCAGGGCAGGAACGCGGCAGCGTCCAGCCCCAGCGCCGTCGCAAGGGCTCCTTCCGTCCAGCGCTCGCGCTTGAGACCGTACGGGGTCTGCACGGTCGACAGCAGGTAGCCGTAGACGTGCAGCAGGCCGGCGTTGCCAATGGGCCAGTCCGCTTGCAGGCCCGCGAGGTCGTGCAACTCGTCGAACACCGCACGCGGGATGACGGCGGCCGCGATGTTCTCATCGATCACGGTCGACTGGCCCCAGGCCGCGAACCGGCCGGCGGCGGCATCCGCTCGCACCTGGTCGGCCAGCCAGGGCACCAGCCCGGCGATTGTGCCGAGACCCTCGCCGAGGCTCTCGGCGGCGGTCGTGAGCTCGGCAGATCGGTCGGTCATGCGGCAATCGTAGGCGCGACGGCCGGATCGTTTACGCGATGTTAATCTGCGCGTGGCCATTTCGTCGCTAGTGTCTCCTTAGCATGGACGAAGCGTCCGAAGGTCGGGCAGCGCGGAAGGGCGAGTCATGGCACGGCGTCGGCACACCCTCCTGTTCGACTTCGACGGCACCGTCGCACTCGGCTCCGGTCCGGTACTGGCCTACGCACGGCTCGCCGCCGCGGCGCTCGGCCCGCGCGACGCCGAGACGTTCGCCGCCACGATCGCCGCGTCGCTGCTCGACTACCCGCACGGCCGCGTGCCCGGCACCGACGCGATCGACGGCTACGACCTGGTGCGCATCCGGGCGACAGAACACGGCATTGACCCCCAGGTTCTCGGGCGCGCCTACCTCGCCAGCCGGGAGCAGCTCGCCACTGCGCTCGCCCCCGTGCACGCCCCGCAGGGCTTCGCCGACTTCCTCGGCGGGCTGCGAGGCGAGGCGACCCTGCTCGTGGCGACCAACGCACCCGCGACCCGGCTCGACGCGGCCCTCGCAGAGCTCGGTCTCGACGGCCTGTTCGACGCCGTCTACCCGTCGGTGGGCAAGCCCGCCGGCCTCGTGCCAATCGTCGACGACTGGCTCGAGCACGGCGACGTGCTCAGCATCGGCGACATCTGGGCCAACGACCTGGCTCCCGCGCAGGCCCGCGGCGCACTCACCGCGCTGGTCGGACCGGACCAGGACGAAGCGGATGCCGCCACCCCCGACATCCGCGTGCCCAGCATGCCCGAGCTCTACCCGTTCATCACGGCGTGGCTCGCGGGTTCCCCCTTCTCCACCCAACTCCCCACAACAACTGAAAGGCTGGATTCATGATCACCAGGAAACGCCTCGCGATCGCGGGCGCAGCGGCGACCGTCGCAGCGCTGGCCCTCGCCGGATGCTCGTCGTCTTCGACGGGCTCCGCCTCTGAAGCCCCCGCGGCCGACCCCACCTCGCTCGTGCTCGCCCTCGTTCCCTCGCAGGATCAGGACACGCTCGTCGACACCGCAAAACCCCTCACCGACATGCTCACCGAGAAGCTCGGCATTCCGGTGACCGGCGTCGTCTCCAAGGACTACCAGGCCGCGGTTGAGGCCATGGGCGCAGGCCAGGCGCAGATCGGCTTCCTGCCGTCGCTGCAGCTCTGGCAGGCCAGCGACATGTACGGCGCGTCCGTCGTGTTGCAGACCGAGCGCAACGGCAACATCACCTACCCGGCGCAGTTCATGACCAACAACCCCGACAAGTACTGCGACGACAAGCCGGTCGAGCGCGATGGCAAACTGTTCTGCAACGGCGCCGACGCACTCCACGGCCCCGCCGGACTCGACTCGATCACCAAGATCTCCAAGGGCACCAAGGTTGCGGTGCTCGGCCCCGGGTCCCCCGCCGGCTACATCTACCCGATCCTCGCTCTGAAGGAGGCCGGCATCGACACAGACAACGACATCCAGCAGATCCCGGTGACCGCGAACGACGCGAGCGTGCTCGCCGTCTACAACGGTGACGCCGAGGTCGGCTTCAGCTTCTGGGATGCCCGCGACATCGTGCTGAAGGACAAGCCGGATGTGGGCCAGAAGGTCGTCGTCTTCGCCCTCTCCGACGAGATCCCGAACGACGGCGTGGCCGTCTCGAAGGACCTGTCGAAGGCCCTGCAGGACAAGATCACGAAGGCGCTCGAGGACTACTCGAACACCGACGAGGGCTCGAAGGAGCTCACCGCCATCTACTCGATCACCAAGCTCGCTCCCGCCGACCCGAAGTCACTCGACGTCGTGGCCAAGGCAGCCGAGAAGCTGGGGCTCAAGTAACACCGTGACAGAGGCACGAGAAAGCGCAGGGGTCGGGGCCATCGCTCCGGCCCCTGCGCCGTGGGCGATTCGGGCGCGGGATGTCACGGTGCGCTACCCGAACGGCGTCGTCGCGCTCGACGGCATCACTCTCGACATCGAGCCGGGTGAGATGGTCTCCGTGGTTGGCCTGTCCGGTTCCGGAAAGTCCAGTCTGATCCGCACCATCAACGGCCTCGTGCCGATCACCTCCGGCCACCTCGAAGTGGGTGGCCGCGCCCTCGAGACGACGAAGGGACGCGAGCTGCGCCGTCTGCGCGGCGAGATCGGGATGATCTTCCAGAGTTTCAATCTCGCCGGCCGCACCAGCGTGCTCAACAACGTCCTCGTCGGGCGACTCGCCCACACGCCCACCTGGCGCACCCTCCTCGGCCTCTACCGCGAATCCGACCGGCAGATCGCGTTCGAGGCACTGGACCGGGTGGAGATCCTCCCGAAGGCCTGGGACCGGGCATCCTCCCTGTCCGGCGGGCAGCAGCAGCGGGTCGCGATCGCTCGAGCCCTCTCGCAGGAGCCTCGCCTCGTGCTCGCCGACGAACCGGTCGCCAGCCTCGACCCACCGACGGCGCACGCCGTGATGCGCGACCTGCGCCGCATCAACCAGGACCTGGGCATCACCGTGATGACCAACCTGCACGTGATGGACCTCGCGCGCCAGTACGCGTCGCGCCTCATCGGCCTGCGCGCGGGGAAGGTCGTGTTCGATGGCCCGGCGTCCTCAGCCACCGACAAGGACTTCGAGACCATCTACGGCCGCACCATCGAACCCGAGGACGTGCTGGGCGCGTGACCACCCCGCGCATCCTGACTCCCCCGCCGCGCCCGCGCGGCCGGTGGAAGCCGTGGCTCGCCCTCGGTATTGTCGCCGCGATCACGGCGATCACGGCCAGCCCGCAGCTCGGAATCGCCTTCAGCCTGGATGCGATAATCCGCAACTGGAGAAACGGTGCCGGCAAGATCATCCAGCTGCTTCAGCCGGACTGGAGCGTGCTCCCGCGCACCATCCCGCCGCTGCTCGAGACCCTGGAGATGGCAGTCATCGCAACGGCCGTCGCCGCGCTGGTCTCCCTGCCGTTGAGCCTGCTGGCCGCGCGACTCACCAATCCGAACCGGGTCGGCCGCGGCATCCTGCGCACGATCCTCAACATCGTGCGCTCGGTGCCCGAGCTGCTCTACGCGGCGGTACTCGTGGCGATGGTGGGTGTCGGAGCCCTACCGGGCATCATCGCGCTGGTGCTCTTCAACATCGGCATCATCGTGAAGCTGGTTTCAGAGGCGATCGAGGGCAACGACGCCGGTCCGATCGAAGCGGGCAGGGCCGCCGGCGGCACCCAGCTGCAGATCAACCGCGCGATCGCGCTGCCCGATGTCTGGCCGAGCTTCGCGAACCAGACCCTCTTCGTGCTCGAGCTCAACGTGCGAGCCTCCACCGTTCTGGGCCTGGTCGGCGCGGGCGGACTCGGACTGCTCATCGACGCCGTGCGCACCTACTTCCGCTACGACCAGCTCTCGGTGATCATCATCGAGATTCTCGTGGTCGTGGTCGCCCTCGACATCGTCTCCAGCGCAATCCGGCGGAGGCTCGTGTGAGCCTCGCGATTCCGACCCGGCCGCGCCACTGGTGGCGGCTCGCCCTCACGATCCTCGTCACGATCGTGGTGATCGCAGCATTCTGGGCGGTCGACGTGAAGTGGGAACGTCTACTCGACCTGCCCGCCGAGATCGCCCGCTACACCTGGCTGATGTTCTCGAGCCCGAACTGGGCCAAGCTCCCCGAGGCGCTGCTGCAGACCTGGCGCTCGGTGGCGATGGCCTGGATCGGCACCGTGCTCGGCATCCTGTTGGCGACTCCCCTCAGTTTCCTCGCCGCGCGCGGCTTCGGCCCCGCCCCGGTGCGCGCGTTCCTGCGCGGGCTGTTCTCCGTCATCAGGGCGGTGCCGGAGATCATTATCGCGATCATCATCCTGTCTGTGACCGGACTCACGCCACTCACCGGCGCGCTCGCCCTCGCCGCTGGCGGCATCGGAACACTGGGCAAGTGGGGGTACGAATCCATCGAGGGAGTGCCACGCGGTCCAATCGAGGCCGTGCGGGCCGCGGGCGGGTCCACGGCGCAGACCATCCGCTGGGGGGTGTGGCCGCAGGCGACACCGGACTTCCTGTCTCTGTGGCTGTACCGGTTCGAGATCAATGTGCGGGCATCCGCTGTGCTCGGGCTCATCGGGGTGGGTGGCATCGGCGACATGCTCACCTCTTACACTCAGTACCGGGAGTGGCCCACCGTCGGGATGCTGCTGATCGTGGTCGTGATCGTCACGATGACCATCGACGCGATTTCGGGCGCGATCAGGCGGCGAATCACCGACGGAGGCAGGGTGCATGAACTGGAGCGGTAGCGAGGACGCGGCCCCCACGACACGCATCGCCACGGTCATGAACTCGTTGCTGCCGAGCGAGCGGCGGGTCGTTGAACTGATCCTCGCCGACACCGAGGGCATCGTCGAGACCACGGCCCAGGACCTGGCCGACCGGGCCGGTGTCGCGAGGTCCACCGTGATCCGCACTTGCCAGAGTCTCGGGTACCGCGGCTATCCGCAGCTGCGCGTCGCACTCGCGCGGGAACTCGCCCAGGCATCCGGTCGCGAGCAGGACTACGGCACGAGCGCCCTCGGTCGCATTCGAGCGGATGTCGACGCGCTGGCCGCCTCCCTGCCCCAGATCACCAGCGTGCTCACCGAGGAGTCGGTGGAGCGTGCCGTTGAGCTGATCGTGGGCGCGCGCCGACTGCTCGCCCTCGCCAATGGACTCTCTGCGCCGCTCGCCAACGACCTCTCGATGCGGCTGACCGCCGTGGGGCGCCCGACCGAGTTCGTTGCGGACCCGATCGGCCAGCAGATCGCCGCGCGGCAACTCACGGCGGACGATGTCTGCATCGTGATCAGTGGCAGCGGAGCGAACGAGTCGAGCCTGAAGTCGGCGCGCGCGGTGCAGGCGGCCGGCGCCAGCCTCGTGGTGGTCACGTCGTTCGCGAGGTCACCGCTGGTCTCGCTAGCCGAGGTGGCCCTGGTGGTCGCACCGGCCAGCGGCTCGTTCCGGCACGAGCTCGAGCACACCTCGCGGGTGCCGCACGTCGTGCTGCTCGAGTCCCTGGTCGAAGTGATTGCAACCCGGCTCGGGGATGTCGCGCGCAGCAGTCGCTCGACCGTGCTCTCGATCCTGAGCGACAACCTCAGCGACTAGCTGCGCGGCACTGAACGGATCTGCCTCGCCGCACTCTCCCATCCGGCAGTTCCTAGGACTTACGATTCCGTGACAAGGCAGGCCTTCCGCCACCGCCCGTGCTCGCACGCAGAGAGACTGGGATCGTGCCTGATTCTGTCGCCCATGCCGTCATCGGGGGCTCCGGTCTCTATTCGCTGTTCGATGAGCCATCAACGGTGTCCGACATTCGCACGCCGTACGGCGCTGCCCGCATCTCCATAGGGGAACTCGACGGCCGGCGCCTGGCGTTCCTCCCCCGGCACGGTTCCGGCCACACGGTGGCGCCGCACCTCATCAACTACCGAGCGAACATCTGGGCGCTTGCGTCGCTGGGCGTGCGGTCGATCGTCTCCACGGCCGCCGTCGGCGGGCTGCACCCGGACTACCCGGTCGGGTCCCTTGTACTCACCGACCAGTACCTCGATCGCACCAGTGGGCGCGCGGACACGTTCTACGACGGCGACAGCGTGCAGCACCTCGCGTCGGCGGACCCGTTCTGCCGCGCCCTGCACGACGCGGCAGCGGATGCGCTCGGCGACGAGGTCATTGCGACCGGCACCGTGGCGGTCATCCAGGGTCCGCGGTTCTCGACCCGCGCCGAGTCCGAGTGGTTCCGCGCGGCCGGCGCGCACATCGTCAACATGACCCTCTATCCGGAGGTGCCTCTCGCGGCGGAACTGTCCGTCGGCACCGTGAATCTCGCGTTCGTGACCGACGGCGACGCGGCGGTGAGCGACGAGCCGGTCACGGCCGAGTTGGTGTTCGCGCGCCTACGGGAGGCGCAGCCCCGCATCATCCGGAGCATCCGTTCCGTGATCGCAGCGATCCCCGCGGATTACCGCGCGCGCGACCTGATCGACCCTTCCGCGGTCGCGGCGGTGCTTGCCCGATGAAGGTGCTGGTCACCGGCGGGGCCGGCTTCATCGGCAGCCAGGTCGTGGATGCAGCACTCGCGGCCGGCTGGTCGGTGCGAGTGCTCGACTCCCTGCGGTCCGACGTGCACGGCGGCGCGGTCGATGTCGATCCGCGGGTCGAACTGGTCGTCGGGGACGTGCGCGACCGGCCCATCGTCGACCGCTGCCTGCTGGGCGTCGACCTCGTCATCCACGAGGCTGCCAAGGTCGGGCTCGGTGTGGACTTCTCCGACGCCCCCGACTACGTGGGCAGCAACGACCTCGGCACCGCCGTGCTGCTCGCCGCCATGACCGCATCGCGGGTCGATCGCCTCGTACTCGCCAGTTCGATGGTCGTCTATGGCGAGGGCGCGTACTCCTCACCGAGCGGCCCCACCAGGCCGGCGCCCCGGCGGATCTCTGACCTCGAGGCCGGTCGATTCGATCCAACCGACGCCGCAGGCACTGTACTCACGCCTGAGCTCATCGTCGAGGACGACGCTCTCGATCCGCGAAACGTCTACGCCGCGACCAAACTCGCCCAGGAGTACCTCGCGAGCGCCTGGACCCGCGCGACCGGCGGCAGCGCTGCGGCGCTGCGGTACCACAACGTCTACGGCCCGGGGATGCCGCAGAACACCCCATACGCAGGCGTCGCGTCGCTCTTCCGCTCGGCCCTGGAGCGCGGCGAACCGCCGCGCGTCTTCGAGGACGGCCGGCAGCGCCGCGACTTCGTGCACGTTCGGGACGTGGCATCCGCCAATCTCGCGGCAGCTGCGTGGACGGCGACCGTCGAACCCGGAACCTTCCGCGCCTTCAACGTCGGCAGTGGCGAGGTCCACACGATCGGCGAGCTGGCAACCGTGCTGAGCGCGCACGCCGACGGGCCCGCGCCCATCGTCACCGGCGAGTACCGGCTCGGCGACGTGCGTCACATCACCGCGTCGTCGGAGAGGCTGCGGCGAGAGTTGGGCTGGACTCCGCGCGTGTCCTTCGACGAGGGGCTGCAGGAGTTCGCGACCGCGCCGTTGCGTGAGGCCGTGCGATGACGGCGCTCGTCGACGTCGTGTTCCCATGCCTGAATGAAGAGCTGGCCCTGCCGTGGGTGCTCTCCCGCCTGCCAGAGGGCTACCGGGCGATCGTGGTGGACAACGGATCGACGGACGACTCTGCCGCCGTCGCGCGACGCCTCGGTGCCACTGTCGTGAGCGAGCCGCAGCGGG
The DNA here is from genome assembly GCA_040002655.1 of Rhodoglobus sp. Taxonomy (GTDB): domain Bacteria; phylum Actinomycetota; class Actinomycetes; order Actinomycetales; family Microbacteriaceae; genus Rhodoglobus. The sequence goes on from JBDUEC010000025.1 coordinate 9,547, forward strand.
GGTTCGGGTCCGCGGCATTCGCCGGACTGCTCGCCGCCACCGCACCGATCGTGGCGTTCTGCGACGCGGACAGCTCCATGGACCCTCGGGACCTCCCCCTCGTGGTCGAGCCCGTTCGACTCGACCAGCTCGACCTCGTGCTCGGGCGACGCCGACCCACCGCCAGGGGCGCGTGGCCCCTTCACGCCAGGATCGCCAATCGCGCTCTGGCGCTGCTCATGCGCAGGGCAACCGCCCTGCGACTGCATGACCTGGGCCCCATGCGAGCAGCGCGGCGCGACGCGCTGCTCGGCCTCGACCTGCGCGATCGACGCAGCGGATTCCCGCTCGAAATGGTGCTGCGTGCCAACGCCGCGGGATGGCGGATCACCGAAGTCGACACCCCATACGCACCACGGGTCGGCCGCTCGAAAGTCACCGGCACGGTGCGCGGAACGATGACCGCCATCGGTGACATGTCCCGGCTCCTCGCGAACGAACCGCGCGCATGACGACACTGGTCGTGATCGCCAAAGAGCCGCTCCCCGGCCGGGCGAAGACGCGACTGCATCCCCCGTTGAGCCTCGAGCAGGCCGCCGAGGTTGCAGCTGCGGCGATCGACGACACCCTGGCGAGCATGCGTCAGGTTGCCGCGACGCGGCGGATCCTGCTGTTCGACGGCATCCCAAATCGACCGCTCATGACGGACTACGAGATCGTGCCCCAGGTCGGAGGCTCGCTCGACGAAAGGCTGGCGGCCATCTTCGACGGATGCACGGAGCCGACGGTTCTCATCGGAATGGACACGCCGCAGGTGACAGCAGAGCACCTGCACCCGGCATTCACCGCGTGGCCCGACGATGTCGATGCCTGGTTCGGGCCGGCATCAGACGGTGGATTCTGGGCGCTGGGCATGCGCGAACCGCGCGGCGACCTGATCCGCGGCATCCCGATGTCGCAGGATGACACCGGGGCGAAGCAACTCGAGCGCCTGGTCGCCGCGGGGCTCAGGGTCGGCACGCTGCCCATGCTCGACGACGTCGACACAATGGATGACGCCCGCCGGGTCGCAGCTAGCGCACCGCTGACCCGGTTTGCCGCACTCGTGCGCTCCTTCGCGTGACCAGCAGGTAGGCGACGATCGCGACCCCGGCCGCCGTCACCACCCCCGCGCAGAACAGGGCGAGGTTCACGATGTAGTCGAGAGGCAGGATGCTCGGATTCGCGGTTCCGATCGCCCTCTTGACGATCTCGGGCAGCACGAGCACCACCACGATCACAACGATCGCCGCGGCGCCCTGCACGATCAGCACGACGGGCAGGGGAATGCGTTGCGCCCGCCGGGCCAGCACGCTCACCCCGAAGACCGCCATGGCCCCGATGCCGTCGTGCAGGATCAGCGCCCCGAGCAGCCAGAGCGCGATGCCCGGGTACCGAGCGGGCGGCACCTGGTCGAGGAGGGTGATGCCGCCGATGCTGAGGAGCACAAGCCCGAGAAGCACGAGCGCGATTCGCCAGCGCTGGATGGCGGTCATCCGATCACCTCCAGTGCGCTGAGCCACTTGGTCTGCAGCACTCCGGGCCGGGCTGGCGCGATGATCCGTGCCGGGTAGCCGTGATCGATGTCCAGCACCTCACCGTTGAGCTGCAGCGCGACCAGGGTGAGGTCGTCGGCCACGAACTCCGGGCCCATCGTCGTGACTCCGTACATGCTGTTCGTCTGCAGGCTCCTGACCCGGATGTCCGCCCCGGCCGGCGCGTCCACCATCGCCATCAGCTCCTTCACCCGCAGTCCGCGCCAGAGGGCGTACTGGCTCCACCCCTCGACGCAGGCGATCGGCAGCACCGCCTCGTACTGGGGCATCGCTGCGAGTTGCGCGTAGCTGAAGCTGCGACTCGTGTCGCCGTTGGACACAGTCAGGGTCCAGTTCGGTGACATCGCCGCGTCGATCACGTCGGCCGCCTTCGCCGTGCGATTCACCGGCAGCGACTGCGGCCCGGTGCCGTTCTTGCGCGGGGCGAAGAGGTTGGTTGCGTCGAACAGGCGGAAGGACTGCCCGGCGGTGAATACCACCAGCGCGGCCGCGGCCGCGGCGATCGTCACCAGGAAGCCCCGCCTGCTGGTGGCCACCGGTTGCGGAGCGCGCGGCGCCGGGGCGCGATCGATCCACTCGAAGATCCGCCCGGTCACCCCGGCAGATTGGCGCTTGCCGGTGAGTCGGCGGAGCTCGTCGTATTGCTCGAATTCGGCATCCGGATCCTGCTCGTGCACGACCAGCACGCCAGCCTCGTCGTAGGCGTCGCGCTTGCGCCAGTACCGGGCGATGATCGGCAGCTTCACCCCGATGTGGATGGCAAGCGAACCGATAACCACGAACGACAGCACGAAGTGGGTGTGGCGGAACGAGAACGGGAACAGCGAGTAGAACTGGTACGTGTTCAGCAGCCCGATCGTGATCTGCACGAGCGAAGCCGCCACGAACAGTGCGATGGATGCCCGCTCAAGAAGGTGCGGGAACGACCGAACCGGCGGGGTCTGGAACAGTTCGGGGAACACCGAGTACAGCTTCGCGAAGATCAGCGGGAAGCACGCAATGCCCGACGTGATGTGGATGCCCTGGGTGACCTGGTAGAGCCAGCTCGGCCGGGTGAGGAACGTCATCCACGGCAGCGGATCCTGCAGGAAGTGGCTGTAGAGCCCCGTGCCAAAGCACAGCAGGAAGGCAATCGCGAGCAGTCGGCCGAGCACGACAGCCATGCGCGGATTGCGCGACGGGGTGGCAAGCGCGTGCCGGAACTGGTGCAGTATCCGCTGCACTCGCCACTTCAGATACACCCGTCACCACCTCTCCTCCCGACTCTAGGAGCGGGGTGGTGGTGGCGTCCCGGCGCAAATGTGACGGCGCGGGGACATCTGCCGGTCAGGCGGCAATCGGCTCGTGCATCGGCAGTGTGACGTCGAACCGGCAGCCGCCGGGTACGTTGCGCACCGTGATGTCTCCCGAATGCGCCTTCACGATTCCCTGCACGATTGCGAGCCCGAGCCCCGCCCCTGCCGACTTGCCCCAGAGTTGCTCGGGCGTGCGTGACGTGCTCACGCGCCAGCCGGCTTGGAAGATCTTCGCCAGGTCGCGTTCCGGGATGCCGCCGCCAGCGTCCTCGACCGTCAGCACCACGTCGCCCTCGGCCGAACGACCGGTCGTCACTCGGATCTCGCTGCCGGAGGGCGAATGCTGGATGGCGTTCACCAGGAGGTTACCCACCACTCGGGCCAGCTCCCGCGGGTCTCCCACGACGGTGAGTTCGCCCTCGCCGTTCTCCCTGAGTGTCACCGACCGGGAGTTCGCCAGGGCGCCGAGCTCCGCGACCGCGTCACTGACGAGGTCGTAGAGCGAGATCGGTTCCATGGACAGCGCGAGAGTGCCCGAATGGATCTTGGACAGCTCGAACAGGTCGTCGACCATCGCCGAGAGATGGTCGACCTGGCCGCGCATCTGCCGGTGGAAGCGCTGCGGGTCCTCCGCCATCTCATCCTCGAGCGCCTCGGCCATCGCGCGCAGCCCAGCGAGCGGCGTGCGCAGGTCGTGCGAGATCCAGGCGACGAGTTCACGCCGCGACGCGTCGATTGTCGCAACCTCGTCGCGCGCGTCGGCCAGTCGCCGACTCGTCGCGGCAAGCTCGGCGGCGAGCGTCGCCAGTTCCGATCTGTCGCCCGGGGCCACCTCGGACGCGACTGTGCGCCCGTCTCCCACTGCGCGCGCGATCTCGCGTACCCGGTTGCTGTTGCGGGTGAAGGTGCGCCCGAGCACGACAGCAACCCCGAGCGTCACGATTGCGGAAACGCCGGCCACCCAGAAGGTGACCAGCAGGTCGTGCGCCGAGAGGTACATGGCCTGCCCGACGGCGAGCATCCCGACCAGCACGGAGACGATCGCGGCCACGACGACGATGCAGAGTTGCACGAGCATCGTGGCGCGACGGGCAGCGCGCAGCGCCAGCAGCCCGAAACCGCCCACCACGATGGCGCACCCAAGCGAGATCGCGACGATGAAGACCAGGTCGTTGAGCGGGATCACTGTTGTGCCTCCAGGTTGAGCCGGTAGCCGACGCCCCACACCGTCGAGAGGATGACGGGAGCCGTCGGGTCGTCCTCGATCTTCTCGCGCACGCGACGCACCGTGACGGTAACCGTCGACAGGTCGCCGAACTCCCAGTGCCACACCGAGCGCAGCAACTGCTCACGGTTGAACACCTGGCGCGGATGCTTGAGCAGGAACGAGAACAGGTCGAATTCGCGCGCGGAGAGCGCCAACTCCGCCCCGTACTTCGTGATGATGCGGGCCGATGGGTCAAGCCCGAACGGCCCCAGCTCGAACGCGAGCTCCGGTGCGTACTCGCTCACGCTTCGACGCAGGATCGACTGCACACGTAGCACGAGCTCTCGTGGGGAGAACGGCTTCGTCAGGTAGTCGTCTGCGCCGGCCTCGAGCCCGGTGATGCGGTCCTCGGTCGAGCCCAGCGCCGTGAGCAGCACGATGGGAACGGAGTTCTTCGCGCGCACCCGCCTGCAGACCTCCGCGCCGTCGATGCCCGGCAGCATCCGGTCAAGCACGATGAGGTCAGGAGAGAGCCGCTCGACCGCCTCGATCGCGGCGAAGCCGTCGGACACCTGATCCACAATGAAGCCCGCAGCCCGCAGATAGGTCGCCGCGACCTCGCTGACAGTGGGGTCGTCCTCGACCACCAGCACGCGTCGATCCACCAGCACGCCGTTCTGGCGCTCGATAGCGGCGGGGGAACTCACACCCCAGAGTAAGTCGCCGGGCTGGGGACCAATAGGGGTAGCGCCCTTCTGCGCCCGGTCGTCTCCGGTTCGTAAGAGTTGGACCGGCCCGAGCACGGCTTCGCCTGCCTACTGTCGGAGGGTGTCATCAACCCTGTCCCTGCGATCGGCGACGTTCGGCGCCGGAGCGCTCGAACCCTATGACCACGCCCTGCGCGACCCGGCTCGCAGCCTGTATGTCATGCGCCTCGAGAGCGAGCTGGAGCCGGTGCCCGTCGAGGTTGCCCGCTTCCTCGCCGCTGCCGACGAGGATGACCGCACCGCACTCCAGGATGCCCGCGGCCCGATCATCGACCTCGGCTGTGGCCCCGGGCGCCTCGTACGAGCTGCGATCCTGGGCGGTCACCTGGCGCTCGGTATCGACGCCTCGCAGACGGCCGTGAACATCGCCCAGGGGCAGGGTCTTCCCGTGCTGCACCGGTCAATCTTCCAGGAGCTGCCAGCCGAGGGCACCTGGGGAACCGCAATGCTCATCGACGGCAACATCGGAATTGGCGGTGACCCGGCCGCCCTGCTTCGGCGCTGTGCCGAGCTGGTTCTCGATCGCGGGCGCGGGCGCATCCTGGTCGAGACCCACTCCGATCCGGATCGCGACAGCACTTTCGACGCGGTCGTCGTCGATGACCTCGAACGCAGCAGCCTGCCGTTCGCGTGGGCAGAGGTGGGGGCGAACGCGCTGCGACGCTACGCGCTTCTCGCCGGAATCAGCCTGGTGAAGAACTGGATGGTCGGCCAGCGCACCTTCGTCGAGTACGCCACGGCATGACCCGCTTGCGCACGCTCGCACCGTGGATCGGACTCGCCGCGGGGCTTGTCCTGGTGGCGCTCGCGATCCTCGTCCCCTGGATTCTCGGCCAGAGCGTGCACGTCAACTCGTTCCCTCCGGTGCACGCGGACTGGGCACCGCGGGTGGGTCCCGGCACGATTCCGGCCGTGCTGCTGGCGGCCATCGGCATCCGCTTCGCTGTCGACGCCGCGGCGCGCGCACCGTGGCGCTACCTGCTGCTCGGCAGCGCCATCGTCGGCCTCGCATGGATGACCAGCCTCGCGACGGTGGACGGCCTCGACGGCATCGGGCGTATCCTCGACACCCAGTACGAGTACCTGCGCACGGCGCGTGCAGTGACGGACTTCGGCGCGACCCTGCACGAGTACGTCTCGCGGATTCCGCTGGACTCCGCGCACAACTGGCCGGTGCACATCGCTGGACATCCACCGGGCGCACTGCTGTTCTTCGTCGCGCTCGTGCACCTGGGCCTCGGCAGCGGACTGGCTGCCGGGTTCACACTGATCCTCTTGGCCGCGACCACACCCGTCGCCGTGCTGCTCACCGTGCGGCGACTCGGCGCCGAGGATCTCGCTCGCCGGGCGGCACCCTTCTTGGTCTTCGGGTCCGCTGCGATCTGGATGGCCGTCTCGGCAGACGCACTGTTCGGCGCGGTGGCCGCGTGGGGGCTCTGTCTCCTCGCCCACGCCGCGACAGCACGGGGACGCGCCGCGATCGCCGGGCTGTCCGTCGCCGCCGGGCTCACGCTGGGGTACTGCGTGATGCTCTCGTACGGGCTTCCGCTGCTCGCGATCCTGGCCGGCGCAGTCCTGCTGGTGGCGCGCTCGTGGCGACCGCTGCCCTGGGCGGTCGGTGCGGCCGTCGCCGTGGTCGGAGCCTTCGCACTCGGCGGCTTCGCCTGGTGGCAGGCCTACCCGGTCTTGGTCGATCGGTACTGGGCGGGAATCGCGTCGCGCCGCCAGTACAGCTACTGGGTGTGGGCCGACCTCGCCGCACTCGTGTTCAGCGCGGGGCCGATCGTCGGGGCATCCCTCGCGGTCGCCGGCCGCGCCGTTCGGCCCGCGCGATCCGTGCTGCAGCGGCCGGTCGTCGTCCTGGTGCTCGCCGCAGCGCTGACCATCGCGATCGCCGACCTCTCCGGCATGAGCAAGGGGGAGGTCGAGCGCATCTGGCTACCGTTCGTGCCGTGGCTGTTACTCGGCACCGCCCTGCTACCGGAACGCTGGCGTCGCGGCGGCCTGGCCGTGCAGGTGGGCTGGGCATTGGTCGTGCAGCACCTGCTGTTCACCGGGTGGTGACGAGGCAGTTCGGCTATGAGACGGTGGATGCCATCAACTCGAGCCACCCGGTACTAGGCCCGCCCGCAAGCTGAAGCCGTACTTCACTGGGTCCTTGTGGACAGTCTTGCTAGGGTGGCGTCGACATTTAGGAGGTCGGCGTGACAGACAGCGAGCCCGGCAAGGGCAGGAAAATAACGAAGACCGGAAAGCTGTACGCAGCGGCAGGGATCGTGTTTCTGATCATCGCCGTGGTCTTCGTGTTCACGATGGACAGCCCCGCGTTGTGGATCAGCTTCATGGTGCTGGGTCTCATCTTGACCACGAGCGGAGCCACCGGGGCTTTCGAAAAGAAGAGATAAGAGTAGACACCAACAGCTGACTCCGCGCGAACGCATGCAGCGGCCGGCGCCCGCAAGAGGGGCGATCAGTGGGCACATCACACCACCATTGGTGCACCCCCCGGGACTTGAACCCGGAACCCACTGATTAAGAGTCAGTTGCTCTGCCAATTGAGCTAGAGGTGCCTTGGCCCGAAAGCCGGGCCGACGAACAAGATTAGCATGAGAGAGAAGCGCACGAGACACAGGGAGAGCGGATGCCAACGACCGACGAGAAGGCCGACGAGCGACTG